>JAJFUB010000075.1 GCA_021372615.1 bacterium
CGCTCCCACACACAGCACACAGACAGGGACGTCGTGGGAGCGGTCACCGACCGCGACCGTCAGTCACCGACCGCGAGACACAGACAGGAACGTCGTGGGAGCGGTCACCGACCGCGACCGTCAGGCTCGGCCCGCACGCACGGCTGCGGCTCTGGAGAGCCGCGCTCCCACGGCCTCTACAGCCCCTCCGGCAGCTCCTGGAACTCGACCATGCGCTTGAGGGCGAAGTAGCGATCGTAGATGTCGCGCGTGGTCGTGCCGGCCAGGCTGTCAAGACCGAAGCTCTCCACGCAGCGGCTGGCCATGACTGTGCCGATCGCGGTAGCCCGGCGCAGGTCCGGGTCCTCGCACGAGGCGGCCCAGGCCAGGTAGCCGATGAAGCCGCCGGCGAAGGAGTCGCCCGCGCCGGTCGGGTCGAGCACCGTCTGCAGCGGGTAGCACGGCAGCGTGAAGCTGCCGGCCTCGCTCACCAGCGTTGCCCCGTACTCGCCCTTCTTGATCACGACGTAGCTGGGGCCCATCCTCAGGACTTCCTGGGCGGCGCGCGCCAGGTTGGGCTGGCCGGTAAGCTGCCGGATCTCGGCGTCATTCAGCAGCATCAGGTCCACGCGCTCGAGCACCTTGTAGAGGTCCTCGCGCGAGCGCTCGATCCAGAAGTTCATCGTATCCGCCACTACGAAGCAGCCCGCACCGATTTGCTCAATCACCGCTAACTGCACCGAGGGCAGGATGTTGGCCAGGAACACGTAGCGGGAGTGATGGTAGCTCTCGGGCACGGCGGGGGCGAAGTCGCCGAACACCCCCAGTTGTGTGTCCAGCGTGTCCGCGGCGCTCATGTCGTACTCATAGCGCCCCGCCCAGCGGAACGTCTTGCCCCCGGGCACGACCTGGACCCCGTCGAGGCTGATGCCCCGGTCGGCCAGGAAGTCCAGCGACGCCTGGGGGTAGTCGTCACCGACCACGCCGATGAGGTTGACGGGCGCGAAGAAGCTGGCGGCGATGGAGGCATAGACCCCCGCCCCGCCCACGATCTCCTCCACCTTGCCAAAGGGGGTCTCGATGGTATCCAGCGCCATGGAGCCGACGATCAGGACTTCAGCCATACAGGGAACTCACTTTCCGCAGCACGATCAGCGTGTGCAGCAGGGAACCACCGGCGCAATTCGTCGCCGGTGAGGTGCAACCTCCTTCTGCGACTGCGCTCGGGGCAGACGGCGCGCGGCCGTGACTAGGCGTCCGGATCGTCGCGCCCCTGTGTCGGCGGGCGGAGCAGGTAGGCGAAGGTCATCAGCACGATGCGCGGGAGGGCGACCAGGCGCGGGAGGCGGCTGGGCTCCTTGGCCACCCGATAGAACCATTCCAGACCGGTGCGCTGCATCCAGACCGGGGCGCGCTTCTTCAGACCCGAAATGACGTCGAAGCTGCCGCCGATCCCGATGCAGACCGGCACCCCCAGTTCCTGCATGTGGGCCTTGATCCACTTCTCCTGACGGGGGATGCCCAGGGCCACAAACAGGGCGCCGGGATGCGCCGCGGCGATGTCGGCGATGAGCGCGGCCTCGTCCTCGGGCTTGAAGTAGCCGTCGCGGCAGCCCGCGACGACCAGCCCCGGGGCCATCTTCTGCAGGTTCTCGGCGGCCTTGTCGGCCACGCCGGGGGCCGCTCCCAGCAGGTAGACCGACCGCCCGAGGCGGGCCGCGACCTTGCTGATCTCCCCGACCATGTCGCAGCCCGACACGCGCACATCCAGCGGCATGTTCAGCAGCCGGGCCGACAGGATCACGCCTGCGCCATCGGCGGTGACGAGATCGGCGGCGTTGACGATGGCCCGCAGCTCGTCGTCATCCTGGGCCCTCATCAGGCCCGTGGCGTCGCTGGTCACGATCATGTGCGGCGTGTCCTGCCGCATGAACTGCTCGACCCGTTCCATCGCCCCGGCCATCGTGACCCGGTCCACGCGCACGCCCAGGAGACGTATCTCGTCCGGTTGCTGCGGGGGACGGGCCGGCTTCATCATCCGCAGCAGCACATAGAGTGCCGCCAGCGCCCCAAGGGCCACGACCAGGACCAGCAGGAGCTTGAGCGCGAAGTTGAGCTCGATGGCCACGACCAGCAGCAGCGCCAGGGCACAGAGAATGGTCGTCCCGGCCAGGAGGATCGTGGCGACCTGCCGCGTCGAGTAGCCCTGCTGCAGCAGAATCTCGTGGAGGTGCGGATGCTGCGTGGGGCGGGACTTCAAGGACCGCCCACTGGCCGGTCCAGGATGTCCCGGCCCACGCGGCCCCCGTACGAGGTCCGCGAGCCATGAATAGGCTGTGGCGAACAGCGGGACGCCGATGACCATGAGCGGCAGCAGCGCCACCAGCAGCGCCGTGTGCTTCAGCGCCCCCATGATGGAAGCGGCGCCGAGGAGGAAGCCGAGCAGGTAGAAGCCGGCCGTGGCGCCGCGATGGGTCAGGTACTGGGGCAGGAGCGCCATGGGCAAGGTGACGGCGAACAACAGCAGCGTCAGCAGGCGCGTGGCCGGGCCGGTGACCTCGGGCTGCAGGAGGCAGACGAGATACAGTGTGCCGGAAGCCAGCGCCGCCACCCCGAGCGAGACCCGGGGGATGGTGCCGGCGCGGGCGAACAGCGAGGCCGTCACTGCCAGCCACAGGGCGCTCAACACCGGCCCCAGCCAGGCGAGGTTCACGTAGTCGGCGCTGAAGGGGAGCTTGATGCTCGTGACGCCAACGCCATAGTGGCACAGCACCAGCCCGCCCGCCACAGCCGCCACAAAGCGCAGGCCGCGCGAGGGGCGCCACTGGTCGGTGACGGCGCTGACCAGGAAGACGACGGCGCCGACGGCCAGGAGCATCGGCAGCGGAGCCGAGGCGGAGCCGCCGCCACACAGGCCCGCCGCTAGGCCGACGAGGGCGATGACGCCGCAGAAGTCAGCGGCCGCATAGGGCCCGCCGGGGCGTGCCAGGCGCCAGCGCTCCCAGGCATCCACCAGGATGGTGAGCGCGGACGCGGCGACCAGGGCTAGGGCAAAGCAGAGGGTGTTGGTATCCATGGGCACATTCACACGCGGGAAGCGAACAGGCCTGACCGTGTGAGGCGGTCAGGCCCATTTCGCTGATAGTGTCGCGAGTCCTGCCTACGTCCCGTGCTGCCAGCTCGACAGGTACTTGGCCTGCTCGGCGGTGAGCTGGTCAATCTCTATGCCCATCGAGCGGAGCTTGAGCAAGGCGACCTCGGCGTCAATCTCGCCCGGCACGGAGTGCACGTCAATGGCCAGGCAGTCGCATCGGGCCACGAACTCGGCGCAGAGCGCCTGGTTGGCGAAGCTCATGTCCATGACCGCCGCGGGGTGGCCCTCGGCGGCGGCGAGGTTCACCAGGCGCCCCTCGCCCAGGACGATCAGCCGCCGGCCATCCTCCAGCGTGTACTCACGGCACTCGTGCCGGATCTCACGCGGGGCCGAGGCCATCGCCGCCAGCCCCTGGAGGTCCACCTCGACATCGAAATGGCCCGAGTTGCACAGGATCGCGCCGTCCTTCATTACCTCGAAGTGCTCGGGGCGGATGACGGACGTGTCGCCGGTGACGGTGATGAAGATGTCGCCAACCCGGGCCGCGGCCATGATCGGCATGACCTGGTAGCCATCCATGACGGCCTGCAGGGCCGCCAGCGGGTCCACCTCGACGACGATCACGCGCGCGCCCATCCCGTGGGCCCGGGCCGCCACGCCCTTGCCGCACTGGCCGTAGCCGCAGACGACGAAGTTCTTGCCGGCCAGCAGGATGTTTGTGGCCCGCAGAATGCCGTCCATCGAGGACTGTCCGGTGCCGTAGTAGTTGTCGAACAGGTGCTTAGTGTTGGCGTCGTTGACGGCGATGACCGGGTAGCGCAGAGCGCCGTCGGCCGCCATGGCGCGCAGGCGGATCACGCCGGTCGTCGTCTCCTCCATGCCGCCCTTGAGGCCCGCGATCAGCTCCGTCCGCGTCGTGTGCAGCGTGTTGATGAGGTCGGCGCCGTCATCAATCGTGAGCGTCGGCTGCATGTCCAGCACGGCATTGATGTGGCTGTAGTAGAGGTCCTTGTCCTCGCCGTGGACGGCGAAGACGGGGACGCCGCAGTCCACGAGATGCGCGGCGGCGTCGTCCTGTGTGCTCAGGGGGTTGCTGGCGCACAGCGCCACTTCCGCGCCTCCGGCCACCAGCGTCTTCATCAGGTTGACGGTCTCAGTCGTGACGTGCAGGCAGGCGGCGATGCGCTGCCCGGCCAGCGGCTTGCTTTGCGCGAAGCGCTCGCGGATGAGCCGGAGTACGGCCATCTGACGCTCGGCCCAGTCGGCCCGCAGCGCCCCGGCCTCGGCCAGGTCCATGTTGGCGACGTCGTAGTTCATGCCAGTTCCCTTCATCTCTCTATCGGGATGTCTTCTCGTACTCGACGAGCAGCGTCCCCGGGCGCTCACAGATCGTGACCACCAGGGAGGTGAGTTCCTGTCCGGACATCGTCTCGCGCGAGGTCTCCTCATAGCCCTCGCGCCGGACGACCCCATAGGTCGCCGCGGGGTCCAGGCCCTGCAGTTGCGCTTCCAGCGTCGGGAAGCGGCTCTCGTGCCGCCGGAAGAACAGCGCGTAACCCGCGTCGGTCTGCGGGTCGTGGAACTGGTGGGCCGACCAGTCATGGGCCGCCGTCGTCACGGCGTTCAGCCGGTAGTAGTCGGCCAGCATGAAGGGCCGCAGCCGCTTCGCCTCCGCCAGCGCCTGGCGCGTCTGCTCAACCGGCCAGCCCTCGCCCTGGATGTCGCCATACAGCGATGCGCCGGTGGCGATGGCGCTGCGCCAACGGTAGGGCTCGGCAGACCACACGGCGCCGCTTTGCAGCGGCACCCACGCCGCCAGGCCGTTGACGACCTGATCGGCGATGGGCAGGGCCAGGCCGTGGCTGGGGCCGCCGGCGTCGGAGAAGTCGCTGCGCCACAGGGGGTAGGAGCGGCGGATCGTCTCCAGGTCAATGCGGCGGCCACCACTGGAGCAGTTATCAATGCGCAGCCCCGGATGGCGGCGGCGCAGCTCGTCCCACAGCTCGTACAGGCCCGCCACGTACTTCATCTCGGCGACGCCCTGCCGATCGGGCGCGTCGGCGGCCTGCCAGTAGGCCAGGGGATCCATGTTGAAGTCCTGACGGTAGATCGTGATCCCCGCGTCGCTGATGAAGCCGGAGAGCAGGTCGGTCAGGTAGGCAAGCCCGGCGGGATCGCCGAGGTTGAACAGGCCCGTCGGGTTGTCCGGGAGACGCAGCAGGTGTTCGGGATGCTCGCGCTCGACCATGCTGCCCCGGTAGACGCGCTCGGGCTCGAACCAGACGACGAAGTCCATGCCCTCTTCCGCCACGGCCTCGCCGATGCGGGCCAGGCCGTCGGGGAAGTTCTGGCGGTTGTAGAACCAGTTGCCGGCGTTGGCAGCCCAGCCGTCCTCGGGGGTCTTCGAGTTGCCCACGGTCCCATACCAACAGGCGTCGATCCAGAAGGCCTCCAGCCCCAGCTCGGCGCAGCGCCGCAGCATCTGCAGCATCTCGTGCTCGTTGGTTGTGCCGGCCGTGTAGTACGTCATCATCGTGTTGTGCGACAGCGGCGGCAGGCAGGGACGGCCGTCGGGATCCAGCGGCGAGTAGTGCTGCAGAATGAGCTGCCGCAGCTCGTTCTGCCCGGCCTCCGGCGCATCGCCCTGCCAGGGCACGAGCAGGAGGCGGGGCGTGCGGACGCTCTCCCCGGGGTGCAACCGGAAGTGCGTGTGCGCCATCCCGGCGGTCAGGCGCAGGCCGGCGCCGTCGCGCGTGAGGCTGACCCGCCACTGCCCCGACCAACCGATGGCCAGGACGATCCCGCCCTGGGGCAGTTGCAGGTTTATGAAGGGCAACGTGCCGTTGGACGAGCGGCCACCGCGGGGTTCCAGCGTCACCGGCGGGCCGGGGCGCAAAGCCGTGCTCAGCGGCTCGAAGTCGTCCATCTGGCAGAGGCTGCCCTTGGCGTGCAGCAGCGTCGCTGCCGCGCTCTCGGGCAGCGGGAGCGTCACATCCAAGGGCAGCAGGTCGGCCACGAGGCCGCTGTCGGCGTCGCCCCTGTGCTCGAGTTGCAGCAGGACCTCGACGGCTTCGCTGCCCTCGAAGCGCCGATAGGTGGCCGTGAGCGCCAGGCCATCCGGGGACGTGTAGACGACCTCGCGCACACCCCGTGCAGGCTCACGGGTCTCGCGCTGCCAGCCGCCAAGGGCGTCGGCGGAGGGCTGGCCGTCGCAGGTGAACGAGAACGACGGATGGTCTACGCCGAGATCCAGGTGGTTCATGCGCCCCGCCCTTGTGGCCGCCATGTCTGCAGACCGTCGTGATCGAAATTGAAGTCAATCGGTATGCCGCCCAGGTCGGTGACGGCCCGGCGGACGTGATGCTCGCGGTCGCGGTCGCACAGCAGCAGAATGCAGCCGCCACCGCCGGCGCCGCAGGCCTTGGCCCCCAGCACGCCCTCCGGCCGCGCCACCGTCAGCAGCGCCTCGGTCTTGGGGGTGGTCATCTCCGGATACAGGAGCTTCTGGTTCTCCCAGTTGAAGTCCAGCACCTCGCCGACGCGTTCCAGATCCTCGGCCAGGAAGGCGGCCTTCATGTCCTGGGCTGCCTGGCGCAGGTTCATCAGCGCGGTGCGGACCTGCCCATCGCCGCTCTGGTAGGCGCCCATGACGCGGCTGATGATGTCGCCGGACAGGCGTGACTTGCCCGTGTAGATCAGCAGCAGGTGCTTTTCCAGCTCATACAGGAAGTCGCGTGACACCGCGAGGCGTTCGGTGGTCACCTCGGGGTCCTTGAAGCCCATGAACGAGATGCCGCCGAGGGCCGCGGCGTACTGGTCCTGCCTGCCGCCCTGGATGCGCAGCTCCTCGATTTCCAGCTTGTTGGCCAGCGCCGCGATTTCGGCGCGCTGTAGGGCGGGGGCTTGAACCCCGCCCGGCGGGGTACAAGCCCCCGCCCTACAGGTGGCCTCCGCCAGTAACCCCACCAGCGCGACACCCATCGAGGCCGAAGAGCCCGTGCCGGAACCCGGGGGCGCATCACTGCGGGTGACGATGTGGCCGCCGATGGACAGGTCCATGCGCCGCACGGCGGCCTTCAGGAGGTCCAGGTTACCGTCGTACTCCATCTGGCGGATGTCGCGCGCCTCGACATAGGTGTCGTAGTCGCCCGACTCGAGGCGGTACTCGCCGTCGGGGCTCGGCGTGAGGGCCGCGTAGGCATAGCGCGTGATGGTGGCGTTCACGACAAAGCCGCCGGCCTCGGCGCTGAAGGGCGGCACATCGGTCCAGCCCCCGGCGAAGTCAATGCGCACCGGCGCGCGACTGCGGATCATGCCGCTCATGGCTGTGCAGACTCCTCGTGCGGAGGCGGGGCCTCCGCCAGGTGCTCGCGGACGAATTCCTCGACAGCCTCGGTCCACGGTCGCAGCGGCTCCCAGCCCAACTCGCGCCAGCGGCGATTGTCGAGCGGGGAGTAGTGCGGCCGAACGGTCGGGCTGTTCCACTCACTGCTGGAGATCGGCTCGATCTCCACGGCGATACCGGCCAGGCGCGTGGCGCGGACGGCCAGGTCGTGCCAGGAGCAGACGCCACTGTTGGTCAGATGCACGATGCCGGTCGTCGCCGTCGGCGCCAGCCGCCAGAGACCCTCGGCCAGGTCGCGGGTGTACGTCGGCGAGCCCCACTCGTCGGCCACCACCCGCAGCTTGTCATGGGTACGGGCGGCGCGGACGATCGTGGCGACGAAGTTCTTGCCGGCCGGCCCGTATAGCCACTGGGTCCGCACGATCAGGTGGTCGGGCAGCGCCGCGGCGGCGCGCTCGCCGGCCAGCTTGCTCTCGCCATACGGGTTGAGCGGTCGGGGTGTGTCATCCTCGACGTACGCGCGGTCCAGATCGCCGGCAAAGACGTAGTCGGTGCTGAGCGTGATGAGTCGAGCACCCACCCGCCGGCAGGCCGCCGTCACATTCGCCGTGGCGCCGGCGTTCAGCAGCATCGCCCGGGCGGGGTCGCGCGTGCAGCCGTCCACGTCGGCCCAGGCGGCGCAGTGGATCACGACCTGTGGCTCATGGGCCGACATCAGCCGCAGCGCCGCGGCCGCGTCGGTCAGGTCGCCATCCTCGATATCCACGCCGATGACCGTCCATCCGGGCGGACGGCGCAACAACAGCTCGGTGCCCAGCATGCCCCGAGCCCCGGTGATGAGGACGCGCATGGGTGCTCTCTCCGGGCCATAGGGTAACAGCGCGAAGCGGTGCAAGTCAACTCAGCGCGCCAGGCGCGCCCGACAGGAATGTCGGGCGTACGGCGGGGCACAGGTACGCCCGACACTCTTGTCGGGCCTGGGCGGGCGTAGGTACACCCGACACTCCTGTCGGGCCTGGGCGGGGTACGAGCCCCCGCCCTACAGGCCCCCGCCGCCTGCTACCCGATCTCCACCATCCGCTGCACGGCTCGCCGCGCGGCCGCGGCAATGTCGTCGGGGATCTCGATCTGGGTGCGCAGCTCGCGCAGGGCCGTCACGACGCTCTGCAGCGTCGTCCGCTTCATGTTGGGGCAGACGATGCTGTCCAGGCCGTGGAAGATCTTGCCGGGGATATCCTGCTGCAGGCGGTACACCATGCCGCACTCGGTGGCGATGATGAACTCCCGCGCGGGACTCTCACGGGCGAACTTGACCATGCCTGAAGTGGAGCGCACGGCGTCACAGAGGGCCAGGATATCCGGCGGGCATTCCGGGTGGCCGATGGTCAGGGCCTCCGGGTGCGCCGTCTTGGCCTCCTGCAGTTCCCGGGGGTTGATGCGCGCGTGCGTCGGGCAGAAGCCCCCGTAGGGGATGATCTCCTTGTCGGGCACCTGCTGCGCCACCCACTGCGCCAGGTACTGATCGGGCACGAACAGGAGGCGGTCCTCAGGCAGCGACCGCACGACCTGCACGGCATTGGCCGACGTGCAGCAGATGTCGCACTCGGCCTTCACCTCGGCCGTCGTGTTCACGTACGCGACCACCGGCAGGCCGGGGTGCTCGGCCTTGAACGCGCGGAGCGACTCCGGGGTGATCATGTCGGCCATGGGGCAGCCGGCCGCGATCTCGGGCAGGAGCACGACCTTGTCCGGCGACAGCAGCTTGGCTGTCTGCGCCATGAAGTGGACGCCGCAGAAGACGATGGTGGCGGCGTCGGTCGCGGCGGCCTGGCGGCTCAGGCCCAGCGAATCGCCGAGGAAGTCGGCAACGTCCTGGACCTCAGGGTTCTGGTAGTTGTGGACGAGGAGCACGGCCTGGCGCTCTTCGCGCAGCCGGGCCAGCTCCTCATGCAGTGCGGCAGTTGCGTCCTCGGACATGGCTGTCTCCATCGCCTCGCCCCGTGACGGCGAGTGTCATCAGTTCCATCAACGGTCGCGGGGCCCCGTCCGCCTCCGCGCTACGCGCTCCGCCGGACACCCCACGACGCCTCCCCCGGCTCCCGCCCCCCGGTCCCAATCCCCAACCCCCAATCCCCAATCCCTAATTCCCATACCAGATGCCGAAGTTCAGGACCGCGGCGAAGGTCAGCCAGAGCAGGTAGGGCGCCATGAGCAGCCCGGCGGACCGGGAGACCTGGAAGAAGACGAACGTCGTCGCCAGCACGGCGCTCCACAGCAGGATGACCTCCACGAGCGCCAGCCCCGGCTCGCGCAGGCCGAAGAAGATGACCGACCAGCCCAGGTTCAGCACGAGCTGCGCCACCCACATCACCTGTGGCGGGGTCACCTGAGCGACCTCCTCGGCCTCCTCCTGCCGCCAGACCA
This sequence comes from bacterium, assembly GCA_021372615.1. Taxonomy (NCBI): domain Bacteria; species bacterium. The sequence goes on from JAJFUB010000075.1 coordinate 9,843, forward strand.
GCCACATGGCCACAGCCATGAACAGATACAGGAGCGTCCACACGGGCGCGAACAGCCAACTCGGAGGCGTGTAGGCCGGCTTGTGGAGCTGCGCGTACCAGGTGCCCACCGAACTGGCGGTGAAGTACGAGCCCCCGGCGCCGACGGCGCCCACGACCAGCAACAGCAACGCCAGCACAAGTGCACTCCGCATGGCTGTGGCCTCGAGGTGATGGGGGGGCCGACGGCGGGGCCCGGTCAGTCCGTCAGGGCCTCGCGGCGGCCCGTATCCATGTATTGCAGGCGCTCCATGACATTGACGGTGTGGTCGCCGATGCGCTCCAGGTAGCGCGCCACCAGCACCAGCCGCATGGCCTGCGGCACGACGGCCGGCTCGGCCTGCATCCGCTCCGGCAGCTCGGCCCACAGCCCGTGCCACAGGTCATCCAGTTGCTCATCCCCACGGGCGACGTCGCGGGCTAGGTCCAGGTCGTGGTCGGCGAAGGCCCGCAGCGCCTGCCGCAACTGCTCGACAGCCACCTCGCCCATCCGCTGGATGTCCGCCAGCGGCTTGAACCATCGCTCCTCACCCACGGCGATGGCGACCTTGGCGATGTCCTTGGCGTAGTCGGCGATGCGCTCCAAATCCGTCGCGATCTTGAGCGCGCCCAGTATGTCCCGCAGGTCGCCGGCCATCGGCTGTTGGGACGCCAGGAGCGACGTGCACTTGCGATCTATCTCGAAGTCCAGGTCATCGGCGACATCATCGCTGCGATGGACCTCGCGCGCCAGGGCCACATCCTGATTGACCAGAGCCGTCATGGCGCGGATCAGCATCTCCTCGGCGAACGTACCCATGCGCAGCACGGTGTTGCGCAGTTCGTCCAGGTGCCCTCGATACGAGATGCGCGGTCCTTCGCTTGCAGACATGCCTCTGTGCCTTTCCTGTAGTGGCGCGATCCATCGCGCCAGGGGCGCCATGAACTGCGCCGCCACGCTAGTAGCCCAGTGTCTTCAGGTACTCCCGGTTGTGGCGAATGGCGGCCACGCCGCTGTGCCGGGCCGAGTCCGACTCCTCCTCGCACACCACCCAACCATCATACCCCGTCTCTGTCAGTAGCGCCAGGACAGCCGGGAAGTCACAGATGCCCTGGCCCAGCGGCTGCCATCGCCCCTGGGCGTCGGCGTCCTTGAGGTGCAGGTGGCTCACCCGCGGCAGACAGCGGCGCAGGCAGGTCAGCAGGTCCTGCCCGCCGCGGACGATGTGGCCCGTGTCGGGGCCGAACCGCAGGCAGGTCGGGTCGAGGCGATCCAGCAGGTACTCATACTCCTCGGCCGTCTCCAGCAGCGAGCCGTGATGGGAATGCGGGTGCACATGGGCCACGATGCCGGCCTCGTGGGCCCGCCGCCCGATCTCGTTGTACAGGGCAAGGGCATGGTCCAGGCGGCTGCGGCGGTCAACCGGGTCGCCACTGGCCGCGCCCCCCAACCCAAGCTGCACGCCGGGGAAGTGGGCCAGGAAGCGGATGGCGTGGTCGGCCCCGGCCAGATCGCTCCTGGCCCGGTCGGGGTCGCTGAAGCCGCTGGGGGAAGCGTAGGCAAACGTGGCGAGACGCAGGTTGCGCCGGGCCAACTCGCTCAGGAACTCGCGGGGCTGGTCGCGGAACTCCCGGATCATCGTGTTGGTGATCTCGACGCCCTCGTAGCCCGCGGCGGCGACCCAGTCCAGCATGTCGGTGACGCGCCCCCGCCAGTCCTCCCCGAGCATCTCCCAGGTGTAGGTCTGGCAGCCGACCCTCATAGCTTGCTCCCCACCAGCCCGCTCACGTACAGGTACGCTTCCTGCGTGTAGCGTGGCAGGTTCTGTGGGTCCTGGACCTCCAGCTCGACGGTCAGGCCCCCGGCATAGCCCACACTCGCCAGCGCCGCGATCTCCGCTCGCAGGTCAATCTCCCCACGCCCGATGCCGACCGATACGGCGCCCAGGTGGTCCTTCAGGTGGACAGCGTGGATGCGCGGCCCGAAGTGGCGGATGAACTCCACCGTATTGACCCCGGCGGCATGGAAATGCCCGGTGTCCACGCAGATGCCGAGACGCTCATCAGGCAGGGCCTCGAGAACTCGCTCGAAGTCCCCCCAGTCCTGTAGCACATTCCCCAGGTGCGGCTCCAGCGTCAGCGTGATGGGCGTATCCCGCCGCACCAGCGCGAGCACCTGTCCGGCGCAGTCGATGACGCGGTCCAGCGCCCCGGGCGTACCGTGCTGCTCAGCCCCGCTCGTGGAAATGTGCGTGCCGCCGAGGGCCTCGGCGTACTCGACACACCGGGCGATGGCGCGCGCCCGAGCAGCCACATCGTCAGCGTCCACTCCGCCCCAGCCCGGCGGGTAGAGCCCCCGGCAGACCATCCCGGCGGCCGCCGCCTCACGCTTGAGCCTGTCCACGTCAAAGCGCGCGACGGCCTCCAGAGACCACACCATCGGCCCGTGAATCTCCATGAAGCGATAGCCGCACGCCGGGGCGTACTTCAGCGTCGCGGCGACTTCGTCCGGTTCGTAGCCGCGATAGCAGATGGAGGCGCAGATGATGTCCATCGAGACCCTCCCACGCGCCATCTACGCCATGAGCTTGCGGCCCAGCTCCTCGGCCTGCTGCATCAGCTCTGCGTTCTCCGCCGCCGCGCCCGGCACCGACAGGCCCAGTCCGCGGACGACATGGGTCTCGAAGCCGAACCAGCCCGGGCCGAAGAACATCTCGTAGATGGCGGTAAGGTCAGCGAAGGCGGCCGGGTCGGGCGCGCCCTGGGTGGTGATGAACACACAGTGCTTGCCGGGGGCCAGGCGCGTCTTGCTGCCACCCGACAGGTACTCCGGCGGGACAAACGAGTACATTCGGTCAATGGCGCTCTTCATCGGGCCGGTGATCTGCCCGAAGTACACCGGCGTGGCGAGGATGAGGATGTCGGCCTCGCGGATGGCCCGCAGCGCGTGGGTCAGGTCATCGCGCAGCACGCACTCGTCGGACGACTTCTTGCAGCCCATGCAGGCGACGCAGCCGCTGTAGTTGAGCTTGTAGAGCGCAAAAGTCTCGCTGGTCGCGCCCAGGGCGCTGGCGCTGGCAATGATCCTCTCGGCAATCAGGGCGCTGTTGCTGCCCGTACGGGGGCTGCCCAGCAGGGCCACAATCTTCTTCATGGTGTTCCTCCCGTGCGAATTGAGCCACATTGTAATGCGCCGGGGCGAGGATGGGAAGGCATTTCGTCCACGATGGCGAACAGCCCCGCATTCTGGATCGGAGGTTGACGCGCCATGGCTAACGCAGGCGGCGCGAGCGGTCGCAACATACGCTTCTTTGACTGTAACATGCGCGTAGGCCGGGCGGGAGTCGTCCGTCCCGAGCACATTCTGGACGTCCCCGGCCTACTGGCCGAGATGGACTACCTGGGGGTTGAGCGCGCCCTCGTGTACCACGCCTGGGCGCCCGAATGGGACGCCGGGGGCGGCAACCGCAAGCTCCTGGAAGAACTGGACGGCTGCGCCCGGATGCACCCCTGTCTGGTGCCGTTGCCCCACGCCACGCAGGAGATGGACAGCCCGGCGGCCTTCGCGGCCGACCTCAAGCGTCGCAACGGGGCGGCCCGGCTGTACCCCAAAGCCCACTCGTACATGCTCAGCGACTGGACTTGCGGCCCGCTGCTGACGGCCCTGGCCGACTACCAGGTGCCGATCCTCCTTGAGCTGGCGCAGGTGGAGTGGGACCAGCTGGCCCGCATTGTGCAGACCTACTCCGCCCTCCCGGTCATCCTGCTGGCGACCTCATATCGGATAGACCGGTACATCTACCCGCTGTTCGAGCAGCACGACAACCTGTACCTGGAGATCGCCACCTACCAGATCATGCGGGGGATCGAGGACGTGGCCCGGCGCTTCGGGCCCGAGCGCCTCGTGTTCGGCACCGGCCTGCCGCTGCTGGATGGCGGCGGCCCCATCGCCCAGGTGATGTATGCCGAGCTGCCCGAGGCCAGCAAGCGCCTGATCGCCGGCAACACGCTGGCGAAGCTGCTGGGGGTCGAGGACTGGTAGGCTGTCGCGTGGGCGCGCGTGTCCTCACGCGCGCAATCGCGGCGTGGGGACACGCGGCCCCACGCGCCGGACGTCTGCACAGGAGAAACGAACCATGGCTACCAACTTCCGCACCGCCTGCCTCACCGGCGAGATACTCAGGGACGAACTCATCGTGGACGCCCACGCCCACATGGGGACCTGGTACAACTTCCATATCCCCGAGCAGGGCACGCCGGCCTCAATGGTCCACGCCATGGACCTCGTCGGCATTGACGTGACGATCGTCGCCCCGCACATCTGCATCGGCCCCTGCTATCTGCAGGGCAACCGCGACGCCTACGCGGCCGCCGCGGAGTTCCCGGGGCGCCTGCGCCCCTTCGTGACGATCAACCCCAACTACCCGCGCGCGGAGGTCGAGGCTGAGATCGCGCACTGGGACAGCCACGGCGGCATCATCGGCTTCAAGTTCCACCCGGCCTGCCATTCCGCCCCGGCCTGCCACGAGCACTACACCCCGGCGCTGGAGTATGCCGAGGCGCACAGCCTGCCGATCCTGTCGCACAACTGGACCGGGGGTTCGGTCAATGGCAAGGAGACCCTGCACGGCCTGGCGGAGACCTTCCCCCGGGTCACGTTCATCATCGGCCATGCCCTCAGTGGCTGGAGCGTCATTGACACCAACTGCGCGATCGCGAAGCTGTGTCCGAACGTGATGCTGGACACGACGGGGTCGGGCCTCACCTTCGACGCCGTGCCCGAGGTCGTGCGCCGGGTCGGGGCCGAGCGGGTCATCTTCGGCACCGACAACCCGTTCATTGACCCGCGCCCGGGCATGGGGCGGATGCTCATGTCCCGCCTCACCGACGACGAGAAGCGGCTGATCATGGGGCTGAACGCCAAGCGGATATTCGGGCTGTAGCAGGGCTCCCGAAGACAGTAGTCCCCGGCAGCAGCAGCCAAACGGGCTGCTGCTGCCGGGGACTTCGTGTGTCTGCAGCTAGAGCGTGACAGCGGCGGCGGCTCGCCGCGCCAGCACCGCCGCGGCGATGGCCTCGTCACTCGCGGTGGTCCGCCGCCGGTCTGCCGGCAAGCTGACGGTGAAGGTGGTGCCGCCTCCCGGGCGGCTGTCCACGGCGATCGTCCCGCCGTGCAGTTCCACGATGCGCTTGGTCAGCGCCAACCCCAATCCGAGCCCGCCCGACACGCGCAGACGCCCCGGACCGCTGATCACTGTCCCCCCGCTGTAGAACTTGTCGAAGATGTGCTCCTTGATGTTGTCAGGGATGCCCAGACCCGTGTCACGGACTTCGAGGATCAGCGTCGTCGGCGTCGAGCGGGCGTGCAGGGACACCTGGCCGCCCTCGGGGGTGTGGTTGATCGCGTTCTCGCACAGGTTGATCAGCACCTGCTCCAGCCGATCCTCATGGGCCTGGATACCGGGCAGAGCGTCCGGGCACTCGCAGGTGAAGTTCACCTTGGCCTCGGCGCCCCTCAGGACAAAGAGCGAGCCCACTCGGCGGACCAGCCCCAGGGGCTCCAGGTCGCTCAGCTCCATCTGGAAGTCGGGGTTGTCGAACTGCGCCAGGTCCAGCACGGAGGCGACCAGCCGCGACAGGCGGTCGGTCTCCTCCATCAGGTGAGTGATCACGCGCTCGCGCTGCTCGCCGTCGGTATCGGTGATGTTGCTGAGCACGTCAATCAACAGGCGCAGGCACGTGATGGGGGAGCGCATCTCGTGGCTCACGAGCGACAGGCCCATCTCCTGGGCCTTCACGCTCTCCACCAGGTCCGTGATGTCCTGCCACAGGACCACCCAGCCTACCGGCGCTCCGGTCGGCGACGGGCACGGCACGACACTACGACGCAGCGTGACCGGCTCGGGGCTCTTGACCTCAATGTCCTGCCCGTCGGCATCCTCATGGACCAGCAGCGCCTCGAGGTTCGCCAGCAGAACGGGCAGCAGGCCGGCGTCCTCGTCCGCCCGCACCTCGCTCAGGTGCTTGCCGACCACGCGCGAGGCCGTCGTGCCGGCGAGCTGCTCGAGCTGTGGGTTGATGAGCAGCAGCCGGCCGCTGCTGGCCAGCAGGCACACGGGTTGGCCCAGGTGGCGGATGACGCGCTGGTTGAAGATCCGCTCCCGCTGCATGACGAGCCCGAGACCATGCGCCAGCCAGGCCAGCACGATGACGCCCGTCACGGCGATCCCCGCCTGCGTCAGCGAAGTGGGGCTCAGGTGCTGGCTGAAGGCTGCGAGGGTCAGCGAGCAGCAGACGATCCCCACCACGAACACGATCTCGAGCCCGTGGAAGAAGAACGCCGCGAACACGACCTCGCACAGGAGCAGGGGGAAGAAGTAGGAGTAGATCCCCCCCATGCCGTAGATGTAGAAGCTCAGCGCCATCACGTCGCCGACCATGAAGACGGCGGCGGCCATGTCCAGCCGCCCGCGGCCGAACTCGCGCCGCCAGTCGAAGACGAAGTAACTGGCGATGGCGAGTAGGGCCGCGATGGACACTCCCCCGTACGCGGCAGCGCGACTGAAGATCGGTCCGGCTGAGGCGGCCAGCAGGCCGTGCAACAGCACGAACACGATGACAATGCGAATCCGTGACATCTGACCGAGCAGGCGCATGGCCAGCACCGGCTCGAACGGCTCTTCCCTTACGGGCGTGGTGTCAACTGCAGGACCCATCAGTACTCCCCCTTACTATGGCCTGGCAGGGCGCGATGTCGCGTGATAGTACAAGCGGCAATGCACAACGAGAGGGACAGTACTCTCCTGTTTTGCTCAAGACTAGACAGCCCGTCTTGAAGTCCACATGCCCCGACCGCGGGGTCACAACGGCCGGTGTGCTGCTCTCCCCCTGTGCCGCGGTGAGAGGGCAGCGCCGCAGGCAGGAGTCCGCGTGGCGCTTGCCGAAGGGGCAGGAGCGACGCCTGGCGCCTGCTGCCAGGCGCGCTTTACGACTAGACTTGCAGAGGAGAGAGCGTCCATGTCCGACCTCGCCATCCTTGGCGGACCCCAAGCCGTACAGACGCCCGTCGAAGACATGTTCACCTGGCCGATCATCACCCAGGAAGATGAGGACGCTTGCCTGCAGGTCTTGCGTCGGGGGGCCATGTCGGGAACCGACGTGACTGCCGAATTCGAGAAGGAGTACGCCGAGTGGTTCGGCGTCAAGCACGCGCTGGGCTGCAACACCGGCACCGCCGCGCTGCAGGCCGCCATGTGGGCCGCCGGCGTGGGCGTAGGCGATGAGATCATCAGCGTCTCGCTGACCTACTGGGCCACCAACCTGCCCGCCTTCTCCCTGGGCGCCACCGTCGTTTTCGCCGATGTCGAGCGCGACACGATGTGCATTGACCCCGGCGACATCGAGCACCGCATCACCGACCGCACCAAGGCCATCGTCCCGGTCCACTACTGCGGCTACCCGTGCGACATGGACAAGATCATGGCGATCGCCGAGAAGCACAACCTCAAGGTCATCGAGGATGTGTCTCATGCCCACGGCTCGGTGTGGAAGGGCAAGCTGTGTGGCACCTTCGGCCACATCAACGCCATGAGCACCATGTCGGGCAAGGCCCTGCCCATCGGCGAGGGCGGGTTCCTCATTACCGACGATGACGCCCTGTATGAGAGGGCCCAGGCCTGGGGCCACTACGAGCGCACCGGCAACCTGACCGACCCGACGCTCAAGCACTTCGCCGGGTTGCCCTGGGGCGGCTACAAGTACCGGATGCACCAGCTCTCCTCCGCCGTCGGCCGCGTGCAGCTCAAGCACTACCGCGCCCGCATGGAGGAGATCCTCAAGTCCATGAACCACTTCTGGGACCTGCTGGAGGGCGTGCCCGGCGTGCGGGCCCACCGCCCGCCCACGGACTCCGGCAGCCACTGCGGCGGCTGGTACGCCGCCCATGGGCTGTATCGGCCCGAGGAGCTGAACGGCCTGCCCATCGCCACCTTCTGCAAGGCGGTCAGCGCCGAGGGCTGCGGCACCAGCCCGGGCTGCAACTTCGCGCTGCACCTGCACCCGTTGTACAACGAGGCGGACATCTACGGCCACGGCAAGCCCACGCGCATCGCGAACGCAAGCCGCGACGTACGCGAGGGCCCCGGCAGCCTGCCGATCACCGAGCAGATGCAGGGCTGGTGCTACGGGGTCCCGTGGTTCAAGCACTACCGCCCGCAGGTCATTGAGGAGCACGCGGCAGCCTTCCGCAAAGTCGCCGAGCACGCGGACGAACTGATCGCACAGTTCGGCACCGAGGCCGGCGAAGTGAAGGGCAGCGCGGGGCTGTTCGGCCGGAGGTAGCTGTCGTCATCCTGAGGGCAGCGACGGATCCGGTTCCTCCTCCGTCACGACACGGTTGACGAGATCATACAACAGTCTCACAATGTGAGGCAGGTCTCTGACAAGTTCCGGCGCATTACGACCATGTAGAGAGTACGCCCGCTGTTCCTCTGAGTGTTCGAGCTCCGACACAGGGAGATGAGCGCAGTGTGCAAGAGGTCGGGTTCCGCCTTCTCCACTATGGTTGAGATGATCGCGCTTTCGCTAGCAGTCGCCGCGTCTGTGGTTTGCGCGGCGCCGTCCCCTCGTGTCAAAGAGCTGTTGAACGTGCATCCCGGTTGGGTGCTGCCCAGCTCACTCGTATCGCCGAGCCTGACGACACGTATCCCCACTGTCCCTCGACGGTCGCTTCCTCGTGCCGCGAGTACTCGAGACCGCCGCGGCCCTCCGGCTGTGGCTGCCGCCTCGCCCCCGGGCAGTTTCGAGGTGTGCTATGTGACACGTCCGTGCGGGATTGTTGCCGACCCCGGCGATCCATGGGGGATCAACGGTCTCTGTCTGCTGGGCGGGCGGTTGCTGGACTTCTCGCTCCACAGCTTTTACTCTGGCCCGAGACCGGATGGGCTGCAAGTCGTTCGCGTAGACCCCAGCGGGACCGTGGTCGATCGTGTCCCGAAGATGCTAGCAGTTGGCTACCTCGACAGCCCGTACACCTTGGCCTCCGTGGCGCAGAACGGAGCCAGTGCCCTCTGTTTCTTCACCGAGAACGACTCCGTCCTACGTGCCGTCACAATCGCGAGCGACGGCACCCTCGTCGGCACCCCAGTCGCCCTGACCTACCCGTTTGGCGTGAACATCCACGACCTCGATGTTGCCCCCTTCGGCGCCGGCTATCTGGCAGTGTGGCGCGAAGTACGGGCCTGGGATGATGAGGCCTACACTAGCCATGGGCGCCTCTACTACGCGGTCCTCGACGCCTTGGGCCAGCCGACTGTGGTGCAGAGGACCCGTCTCTGCACCAACGAAGCCGACCAGGCGCGCCCCTCAGTGGCGAGCGACGGCACGGCGGCCTTCATTGCCTGGGTTGACAGTCGAGAGGCAACGCCACGGCTCTATGGCACGAAGATCACGAGTGACGGCAATCCGGCGATCCCCGCCGGGTTCCCCCTCGGTGCCGATGCGGCCGCCTGTGAGCACACTTCCATGTGCTTCGGGCACGGGAAGTACGCGCTGACCCATGTATCCGGGGCAGAGTGGCCGCAGACGACAAGCGTCATGCTGCTCGACACGGAGGGGCATTCCCTGGGGCCTGCAACCACGCTCGTAGGCGTGCAAGGCGATCCGCTGGGCGGCCCATGGGAATCCCCCTTGGTGCGAACGGGGAGCGACGGGTTCGCGGTGGTCTGGTTCACGTACGATGCCGCCCTGCCCTATCGAGGCCGGCTGTACCTCTCTCGCCTTGACGTGAACGGTCAGCCCTACGGCGCGCCAACGCTGCTATCGGACGACGCTTGGTTCTACGGCGAACACTGTGGTCTGATCTTTGACGGAACCAGGTGGTTCTGCACTTGGGATGTCGGTAGTGGCGACGGCCAAGCAGGTGTGCAGAGGCATGGCGCCTTTGTGGATGCCAGCGGCTCCGTGTCCCCGACGGGGGGATTTGTTGTGACCGACCGCGATCCCATCCTGCAAACCAACGTCGCCATCGCGGCCAATGGTGACAGCTACCTCGCCGCGTGGCGCGACTACCGCTACGACGGCAAGAATGCACAGGTCGACAACAGGTGTTACTTCGGACGCATCAGCGGCGCTGGGACCGTCTTGGACCCGCGAGGGATCGACGTCGATGGCGGCGACGACACCACCACGATCCCTGCCGTCTGCGCTCGCGGGTCGGAGTGGTGGGTCGTGTGGGCACGCGCAGCCCGCGATCTGTCGCAGACCATCGCGGCAGTTCGGGTAGGGTCCGATGGTACCATCGTCGAGCCAGGGCGGATTTCGCTCGCAACTGCGGGGCATGTTGACGGGGTCAGCGTGGCCTCTGGGAGCGAAGGGCTCGTTGCCGTCTATGGTAGTAAGTACTACATGCCGGGTACCTACTGCTCGTTCGTGGACCAGACCGGGGACGTTTCCAGGAAGGGCATGTACTTGTCGAATGGCTACACCCCGGCGGTCGCCTCCTGCGGGTCCCAGTTCCTGGTGGTCTTCACCGACCAGTCAAGTCCTTTCACCTTCCCGCTGAAGGCGATGAGGTTGGGGGCGACTGGCGAGATCCTCGATGCGACCCCCATCGCCATCGGGACCGTCGGCCCCCACTACGCTCGACCGAGCATCGCTAGCGACGGGGTGTCCTATGCCATCGCCGTCCCTCACGGCACCGCAGCAGGGGATCCCGGGACCTGGTTCGATGTGTTCGTGGTGTCCACGAGTGGCACGGTCACGCGGCAGGCGCAGGTTCCGGTCACCCGTGCCGACATAACGGACGACTTCGGTCGTGGCTCGAGCAGCAGCCTGTCGTGGACCGGAACGTGCTACATGTTGACCTGGCGCGGAGGCGCCAACATCTACCGCATGCTCCTGGACCGGCAGATGGTTCCTCTCGGGCCTGAGCAACTCGTCGTGACCGCTGCCGAGACCACGGAGGGGCTGATAGACGCCGCCTGCAACAGCGAGGGGCGGATCACCACGCTGTGGGAGGACCCCGATCCCACCATCGGCGGCAACTACATCTTCGGTGTACAGCAGAATCTGACCGTCCCATCCTGGCCCACATACGAGCAGGCCGCTGGCACGTGGCTCATGGGTCTACCCTTCGCACCCCACAGCCGTGATGCCGCGCAGGTCTTCGCCACCACCAGTGTGACAGGCTGGGACGTCTCCACCCAGACATACCACCTCTACCAGGGGCAGGCCTTCAACGTGACCCCCGGCTACGGGTACTGGGCCAAGTACGACACCCCGCAGACGCTGAGGATGACCGGTCCTGCCGTCAACGGGCCCGTAACCTGTGATGTCTGGTACGGCTGGAACTTGCTGGGCAACCCCTACCAGACCAGCATGGCCTGGAGTCAGGTTGTCGGCAACGGGCTGTTGGAGCCGTTCGCCTGGCGGCAGAGCGCAGATGGCACGGGTTACGAGCTGGTCAGCGACGTGGCGGGTCTTGACGCGGCGCACGAGATCCCGGCCTGGCGCGGTCTGTGGGTGTGGGCCAATGCCGCGGGCGAGGTGAGCCTGGCAGCGGCGACGGCGACCGAGGCCCACGCGGCAGCACAGCCGTCAGCGACCTGGAGCCTGCGCCTGCTGGCCAGTGTGGGGAGTGCCACTACCGGGGCGAGCTTCATCGGCCGGACGGCCGGAGAGGCGGCGCTACAGATCGCTGCACCGCCGCCCCTGGCCACACGCGATGTGGACCTGTACATCCTGGATGCTGAGGGCGAGCACCGGGCCGTGAGCCTGCTGCCGACCGGCGCCGAAGCAGCGTGGGATGTCTGCGTCGAGACCCGCGTGTCAGGGGCACCCGTGAGCGTGCGCTTCCCGGACTTGTCGTCGGTGCCGGCCCGCCTGGGGCTGACGCTGTCCGACCTGGACGCCGGGCGGACGGTGAACATGCGCACGAGCGCCAGCTATGCCTTCACCGCGGGTGAGGGCACGACGGTTCGGCACTTGCGGATTGCCGCGGCGGAGCGCCGCCTGTGTACGCTGGTCATCAGCGCGGCGTCGGCGTGTGCTGTTCCCGATGGAGTCGCGATCGGGTACTGCCTGTCGTCCGCGGCGGAGGTAGAGATCTCCATACACAACATCGCGGGCCGGACTGTGGCGACCATCCCGGTGGGGTACCAGGCGGGGGGCACGCACACCTCGACATGGTCCGGGCGCAGCAGAACGGGCACCAGGGTGCCGTCAGGCCGCTACCTGCTCCGCATCACTGCCGCCGACACCGAGGGCAACAGGGCGAGCGTATTGGTGCCGCTAACCCGGTAACCCAGAGGCCCTCCTGCCCCTAGAACGAACCAGGGCCGCCGGAATCACCGGCGGCCCTGCTGTATGTCCTGTCGTCCCCAGTTCCCAGTCCCCAGTGCCCAACCCCCAGTCAGTCCATCTTGACCCCCGTCGCCACCAACAGATGGTAGTGCTGCTTGCCGCCGTACGTCCGGTGGGTCTCCTCCATCTCCTCGATCTGCGTCACCTCGAAGAACTCGCTCAACTCGGTGTGCAGCTCCGGCGCGCTGTAGAAATGGATGCTGTCGCCGCTCCCGGAGTCGAACGTGTCCTCCTCGATCTCCCGGCCGTAGCCGTAACGCTCGTCCTCCATGGACAGGACGGAGACGACCAGGATGCCGCCCATGCGCAGGGCGCGGTAGAAGCTGCGCAGGAGCGCATGGCGCTGCGAGGGACGCATCTGGTGGAGGGTGTTGTGGGAGAAGATGGCGTCGAACTGGCGCAGTTCCCGCCGGGGGGTGATGATGTCGTCGCTGAAGCTCTCGACCTGCACGCCGAGCAGCCCGGCAGTCCGGGTCACGCGGCGGCACGTGTGGGCGGACACGTCGAAAGCCGTGACGCGAAAGCCGCGCCGGGCCAGGAAGGCGCTACACTCGCCGGAGCCGCACGCCGGGCAGAGCACCGAGTACGCGCCCGTGCGCTCCAGCAGTTGCGCCGCGAACTTCGCCACCTCGGACAGCTCGCCGCCCAGCAGGCGGGCCAGCTCCTCGTTCTCTGTGGTCGCATCAACGTCAGACATGTCGCCCTCGACGGACTGCCACCCGATTGCGTCACCCCGCACGCTCCCCTTCGCCGCCGCCCTGCGATCACCTTCCCGCAGGGCGAGTCGCCAGTTCCGCTCTGCTGCCGCGCGGCGCAGTCAGCAACGGTACTCCCGTAGGGCAGGCGGCCTCGCCTGCCCGCCCCGGCCGCGCGGGCGAGGCCGCCCGCGCTACTGGGGGGGACTGGCCGCTCCGAGCGGGCGACCACTGCGCGAACGTCGCTCTACGCCCCGACGAACCGCAGGAAGTTGTCGCTCAGCACGTCCTGCACATCGCGCCGGATCTCCGCCTCGGTCACCGGCCAGCCCGCCTGGGCCGCCAGGGCGTACTTCTCGGCCAGGACGTCGGCGATGATCGGTCGTGAGTGCGCCCACTTGTACACGAGCTGGTCAAGGATGCGGCAGTCGGAATGCTGCGGAATGAAGCTCGTGCCCAGCAGCTCCATGCGCAGCCGCGTGATCTGCTCGATCATGCTCGGATCGTTGAGGAACCACCAGCAACCGAAGGGCATGAGGTTCGGGAACTTGCGGGCCGTGACGGCCAGCTCGTGCTGGTTCTCCAGCGACAGCAGCGTGCACAGGAAGTTGACGTCCGGGTTCTCCTCACACAGGCGGGCGACGCTGCCCACATCGGCCCGGCCGACGCCGTCGCCCGCCAGCTTCAGCGACGGGTTGATGAGCCGCTTGACGCCGATCATCAGCGCAAACGGCACGCGCATGTCGCGGCAGACGGGCAGCACCGCCTCAGCGATGAGCTTGCCGGTCAGCGAGTCCTCCGGGTAGCGGAAGGTGTCCGGCAGCGAGACGGCCATGTACATGGGGGCCATCATGCTGATCCAGCTACTGAGGAACTGGCGGGCATTGGCGAGGTCGGTCTTGTCCAGTGCGGTACTGATGGCATAGCCCATGCTCGCGAGTCGGTCCACATTCCTCTGGAGGAACACCAGCAGCCCGTCAATCCGCAGGGCGGGCTTGAAGCGCGGGTCCTCGGCAAAGCCATTCATCCACACCGGCCGCTCCAGGTCGTCGAGCGGATCGTTGGTCATCACGACGCCGCTGCAGTTGGCGGCGGCGAAGACGGCGTCCACGTGCTCCTCGACCGTCCGCCCGGCGAAGTGGGCGCGGATGGCGGCATAGTCCTTGCCCGACACATCGGCCCCGAGCGCCGTCAGGGCTGTCAGCACGCCCCGCCGCGCTTCCGACACCGGGCCATGCTCCACGAAGCAGCGCTGCCAGATGTGCGCGGCCTGCTCGGGCTTGCTCATGGCGTAGAACTGGTCGGGCGACACGCCGCGGTCCGTGCGTGAGACCTCGGCGATGAGGTAGTGATAGGTGACAAGCTCATCCGGCCCCCACAACAGCAGGTCCCCGAAGGGCGGGCTGTACAGGTGGGTGTGGATGTCGAGGACAGGGGTCTCGCTGACGATCTGGTGGACGCGGCAGCGGATGTCGTCATGGGGCAGGTGTGCGGTCATGGTTGATCTCCGAGTCAGTGTCGCTGAGAGAGGACGAGAGGCTGAGAGGATGAGAGGGTGACGCCGGCCCGTCTACGTGGCGGGCTCATCCGTGGCGGGGACTGAGGCCGTGGACCACTGATCCGGGTTGCTGACCATGTTCATCAGTTGCCCCATCACCCTATCATAGCTCTCCATCAGCGCGAGTGTATCCGTATCGCTAAGATAGCCGCATCGGCGGGCGAATTCAAGCCATGTCTGCGTCTCCGCGACCTCGCTCGCGGCGTCGTACAGCTTGGCGATGAACGCAGCCTTGTACCGACGCCGGCACCAGGACTCGGCGATGTTGGCGGCCACGGAGCGAGACGAGCGGCGGATCTGGTCCGACAGGGAGTAGCGCTCATCGCGGGGCAGGCGCTGGGTGAACGTGAAGACCGCCATGGCGGCGTCCATGGCGTTCTGCCACACATGCATCTCCTTGTGGTGCCTGATCTGCGCCACTCTCGTCACCTCGTGTCGCGTGCGGGCCGTGTCATCCTCTCAGCCTCTCGCCCTCTCAACCTCTCGCCCTACCGCATCAGCCGTGCGGCTGCCGGGAAGTGCTCCTGCACGACCTGGCGGACCTCATCCCCGAAGCGCCGGTACAGGCTCAGCGTATCGGGGAGGGACACGCCGCAGGTGGCGCTGTCGAGGAGTTCGGGCGAGCGGGAGAGCAGTTGCGCGTCCGACTGGGTGCGGAAGTCGGCGCAGAGGCTCAGCAGGTCCACGAGGTTGGCGTAGGCATCGGTGCCATGGGCGCTGTCGGGGTCGCCCAGCACGTCCAGTTCATAGGCCTCATCGGGCAGGCCCGCGGCCAGCATCGCCAGCCGTCGCACCAGGCAGGCCACGCAGCCCCCGCACTGGCGGCTGCTGCGCCCGGCAGCCCAGCAGCTCACGGTCTTCTGGATGTCGAAGGGCGACAGCGACGGGCGCAGGAAGTCGCGGATGATCTCGGCCTTGGTCTGGTAGAGGAAGGGATTGGTGAGCGTGGCCGCCAGGCCGCAGTGGGCCGCCAGGGCGTTCAGGAGCGCGATGACCTTCGGGTGGGTGCTGCGCGTGGACAGCCCCCCCACGCGCGCCGCGGCCAGCGGCAGCGCCATCGTCAGAATCCCGTTCTCGGGGATGTAGGCCTCACTGACCTCAAGCGCATCGGCCGCGGCCAGTGCCAGGGAGGTGAAGAGGAACGCCCGGGAGCGCTGCGACGGCTCGCGTTCGGTCGCCGGGCTCTCGGGGCCTCGCCCGTTGGGCAGCAGACGCACCGAGCCCATCGCCGCGTGCCCCGGCACAGCGTCGGCCAGCAGCTTCGCTACATGCCCCTGCGCCTGCAGCACCGTCGGGTTGCCGGACTGGTGGCACACCAGAAGCAGCCGGCGGCCTGTCCGCTGCAGCATCAGGGCGCCGGCCAGCGAATCGATCCCACCAGAGAGCAGGCACACGGCGTCGGCGTCGCAGGGAGCGGCGCCGGTCGGCTCGGAGGCGGCGTCGGCGGCGCGCGGGGCGAAGGTGAAGCGGAAGCTGTCGCGGGTGAGGACATAGAGCAGGTAGCTCAGGTCGTCGGCCCGGTCCTGCCAGAAGTCCGGCTCGCGTACGGGCACCAGCAACTCGAGGCGACGCACCCAGTCCTCATTGCGCCCGCGCGGCACACCAATGTCCGCACCGTACACAGTGGTGGCGATGTCGAGCAGATCCGCAGCCAGGGGGGACGGAGGACGGGGCAGGAACTGGTACAGGCCGTGCAGGTTGCGCAGCAGGTTCCGCCGGGGGCCATCCCAGGCCAACACCAGTTCCGACTCCGCCCAATCAGGCGGAGTTGTGGCCAACCCGGGAATCGCGAGAACCCTCGATGACACGGCTACCCCACTGCAGCCAGGCGCTGCAGGCCCCTCTCGGTAAGGTCAGTAAGCACGTCCTGCACGCTGGCGAGCGCCTGGCTGTCATCCAGGCGTAGGGCGACGGCCAGGGCCTGCTCGTGAGCCGCTGCCTCCAGGGCGGCGACGGTCTCCCGGCAGTGCCGCGACACGGCATCGCGAAGCTGCGAGGCCTCCGCGACCGTCGGCAGCCCCGGCCCGCCGACGAAGTCGCTGGTGTCGCGCGTCACGAAATAGCGGTAGAGGTGATCGAAGTCATGCCCCACGAACGTCAGGGCGAGACGGTGGAGGCGACGTTCCGTGTGGTAGGAGGCCAGGGCGTCCGCGGCCTGGTCGGCGGTGATGCTGAATAGCTCCGGTGAGCCCCCCGCTCCGGCCTCGAACATGGCCGTCGCCAGGGCGTTGAGCCCCAGGTCGCTGAAACGGGACGCATGGCCCTCGCGCGCGATGGCCCGCTCGGCCTGCTCGCGCACGGCCTCCGACGCCGCCAGCAGCGGCGGCCGGTCGCCGACGGTCACGAGGGCCGCCAGGCCGCCCTCTGCCGCCAGGCGCGAGGCTTGCAGCAAGCTGCTCAGGCAGCAGGCCACGCCCGGGCCCGACATGTCGCGACGCGTCGCCTGGTCCAGCGCAGACGTGATCCGCGAAGCGACCTCTCGCGGATCAGGATTGGGTTGCTGGTAGAGTTGTCTCACACGCTCCCACCCTGGTGTGTTGGGGGAGCGGTGCGAACTGGAGGTGCCCATGGCGATGTGGTAAGACGTGCCTGCACGGCGCAGGCCAAGCACCGGTTCGTTCCCCCCCGCCCCCCGCGAGTCCTCCCCCCGGAGGGTATTCTCCCCATCACGCCGCGACTGTACCCTCAAGGTCTTGTAAAGACGTGCAACATTGGCGGCTGCGGGAGCGAGGGTCAGGGGGGAGTTACAGGTTCACCAGCACGATGGCGATCACCGCCAGGGCAATGCCGACGAAGCCGAGCGCGCCCGGGCGCTCGCGCCAGGCCAGCAGCGACACCAGCGTCACCAGCGAGACGTTCGAGGCCTGACACAGGGGGTAGACGACAACGCCGGGGTAGTGCCGCAGGCTCAGCAGCATGAAAAGCTGTCCCAGCGCCAGCAGCAGCCCCAGGTACGCGCCCCAGCCCACGGTCGTGGCGCCGTAGCGTACCTGCGGTCCTCGGCGTACCGACACGATCCCGAAGGGCAGGCACACTACCGCCGCCGTGAACATCAGCAGGCTCATGTAGCCGTTGAGCTGCTCCGGCACCTTCATCTCGTCGAACACCTTGGCGGCCGTCAGCGCCACGCCGTTGATGACCATCAGGCCGACGAACATCGTCAGCTTGCGCGCCGTCAGCCCCGCGCCGCTCACGCCGCGGTCCAGCGCCAGGAAGGGCATGGCCACCAGGCACAGGCCCGCGCCGACGGCGGCGATGGTCGAGGGATGCTCGTGGTAGATCAGCAGGGAGGCGGCCATCGGCACGAGGACGGAGAGCTGCTGCAGGGCCGTCATCAGCGAGACGCCGCGATCGGACATCGTCGGGATCATCAGCACATACATGCCGGTGAACAGCACTCCAGCGACGAGGGCCAGCAGGATGACGGTCTGGGACAGCGGCGCCGGGGCGAGGCGGTACAGCACCAGGAACATCAGGCCCCCGGCGAGGTACAGGAAGACGCCGGTGAGATGCAGGTTCAGCCCCAGGCGCTGCGCCTGGCGGAAGGAGAGGTTGAAGGCGGCGAACGTGATGATGAGCAGCAGGAGGTAGAGCATCAGCCGAACTGCACCATGTATCCATTCGTGATGTCGGGGCCAAAGATCGCCATCACGATCCACAGCAAGCCCCCGGCGACAAGGTCGCCAATGGCCAGGCCCAGGAAGAACGGCATCAGCTTGCGGTACCAGTCGGCGCCGCCCAGCCGGTCAATGACTAGCTTCACGATCCACGCCACCAGGAACGGCCCCCACAGCGCATACCCGTAGTTGAGGGCCATCGCGTAACCCAGTGGATGGAAGGGGAAGCGCAGCCAGGCCCGGCGCGCACCGACCAGCAGCAGCGTCACGAGCCCCCCGGCCACGCTGCCGAGCACCTGCGGCGTATTGGGAGGCCCCGGCTGGCGGATCGCCGCCGACACACCGTTCCATACGCTCATGGCGCTGCGCACATTGTAGCCCCCGCTGGACGTGCCCCCGTGCAGCACGTTCGCCCCGACGTCGTAGTATGACTTGAGGGTCACATAGTAGCCGCCCAGCATCCCGATGAGCAGGGCCCCGACCAGGAGCCACGGGGTCAGCCGCGCGGGCAGCGCCGTCTCCTGGGCCAGCTTCTCGCTCTCGACGACACATCCGGCCATCGAGGGGAAGTAGCCCCGGCTGAACCAACTGAAGATGCTGAGCATGACCAATTGGGTGGCGTCCGAGCCCTGGATCAACCCACGGTTGCCGAGCGCTGCGGTGATGAGCTGCGGATGTTGGTCGAAGGGGAAGGCCCACATGCTGGCCACCCCGGCCTCGGCGCGGATACGGGCATAGACCACGGCCCAGCCCAGGAGCAGCCCGAAGTACGCCAGGGCCAACCCCAGCGACATCTTCATCGCCACACACCAGGCAATGAGCAGCGCGAAGCCCCCCAGCGCGCCCCACAGGGCATAGGCCGGCGGCAGCGGCTCGGTTGCCGTTACCCCTCCCTTCAGGGAGGGGTGCCGCGCAGCGGCGGGGTAGGCCGCCGTCGCCTTCCGCAACATCCCCCACAGCTCCGCCTTCGCGACCCACACCAGCGCGAAGAACAGCGCTACGAACGCCCCGGAGCCCTGCTGGGGGGCATAGGGGAAGCCGGCGGCGGCCCGGTAGCCCAGCACGTCGGCCATCATCTGGATGAACATCTGGAAGACGAAGAAGAACCACCCGGAGAAGAGCACATCCACCGACACGAAGTACGAGAAGCCCACCATCTGTGGCCGGTGGAAGAACGTCAGCCCCCGGAACGCCGTCCAGGGCTTCTCGGTGAAGATCTTGCCCACCGGGTAGCGGTCCATGAGGGCCAGCACGCCCGGGTTGTAGGCATGGGCGACGTTGAGCGCGTGGTGGATGGCGACCAGGGCGATGGCGATCCACGTCAGGGGGTTGCGGAACAGACCCCGGATCTCGGCATGGCGTCCGCCGGGGTCGGCGACGCTCAGGGGCAGCAACAGCAGCGGGTAGCGCAGGCGTTCATGCTCCGACCACTGGCGGTGGAAGAGAGTCATCAGGCAGACGCTGGTGGCGAACAGCAGCATGATGAAGCCCAGCCAGCCCGCCAGCGGCGCGAGCCACGGCCGCCAGGCGACCGCCCCCGTCTCGGAGCCTTCGAACATCATGCGGATGGCTTCCGGGTCGTGGGGGTACATCCAGCTCGGGAAGTAACGCCCGGCCAGCTCGTCCAGGCCGTCCTGGGGCGTGCCGAAGTAGCTGGGCGACGTCACCCACGGCAGGAGCATCTCGATGATGCCGAAGGTCGTCGGGGGGATGGCCACCACCAGCACGATGTAGATGACCATCAGTTCGCGTGACGAGAGCGGCCCCAGCCACCCCCGCCCTCGCTGGCAGTGCGGGCTTCCATCCCGCCCATGGCCCGAGCCGTCGGGGCTCGCCGCCTCCAGCACCGGCCCCGTAGTGGGGGCTGCCAGCCCGCGCACCCGCCGCCGGGCAACAGCCGCACTGAGCGCCGCCAGCACGAACAGGAAGATCACAGCCGGGACGGGGGGGACGCTCAGGAGATAGACCGGGGCATAGATCTGGCCGGGGGCCTGGACGAGGCTGGCCTGGTGGATCCACCACACTCCCGCCAGCGCCAGGGGCACCGACAGGAGCACCGCGCGCGTCAGTGGCGGTCGCGACGTCGCAACGTCCTCCGGTGCGGCCGGGTGTGTGGGTTCGGAAGCCATCAGGGGAGCCTTCTGGGGAACGAAGCGAAGGCCGCGCCGGCGCGCGGCTGTCGGGTAGCCTACCGTTCTCGCTGGGCATCCCTTCGCCGCCGGCGCCGGCTCCCCCTCCTGAGGTTGCGTCTCACGAGAGCCAGAACTTGTCCACCGGGCGGCGGTGCCAGCCGTCCACCAGCGCCGCCAGCTTGGCCAGCATCAGCGTGCGACGGCGCGGCCGGACGAAGCCTGTCAGACCGGCGGCCACGGCGCTTAGCCACAGCCGCAACGGCGCGGTGACGCGCCCCAGCCCGCGGGCATGTTTGCGCACCATCAGCGCCTGCCCGCGGCAGACCAGATAGAGTTGGGCCTTGCTGAAGCCGGGCTCGCGTCCCGTCGAGCGTCCGCTGCGGTGGATGACATGGGTGGCCGTGGCGCACAGGTTCACATGCCCCGCGGCCCGGACGCGCAGCGACAGGTCGGCATCCTCCCAGTAGGCGAAGAACTCCTCGTCAAAGAGACCGACCGCTGCCGCCGTCTCGCGCGATACGAGCATGGCGCAGCCGGAGATGACCTCCAGCGGCAGGCAGGCGGACGCCGGCTGTCCGTCGGCCAAGTACACCCACCTGACCCGGCACGACAGCGGCAGCCACCGGGCCCCCAGGCGGCGCGGCTCGTCGGGGTGGTCATGCAACCGTTCGGGCACACCCACGAGCCCTGCGCCCGGCGTCTGCGCGTGGGCCCGCAGCATCGTCGCGATCATGTCCGGCGGCACGAGGGTGTCGTTGTTGAGGAAGAGCAGGAAGTCGGCCCCGGCGGCCAGGGCGTGCTCTGCCGCGCGGTTGCAGCCGGCCGCGAAGCCCAGGTTCTCCGGCGACCGCAACAGCGTCACTTCGGGGAACGCCGCCAGCGCCGCGGCGGGGTCCTCCCGCGAGCCGTTGTCCCACACGATGACCTGCAGGCGCGGGGTCGTGCTCTCCCGCAGGGAGCGCAGGCAGTCCAGCGTATCGTCCAGGCCGTTCCAGTTGAGGATGAGGACGGCCACGGTCGGCTGCGGGTTGCTCATGCCCCCGCCTCCGGCCACAGTACCCGCGCACTGCTACGGCCCCTGCGCCCCGGGCTCATCATTCCGCCTTCCTCGCCACCACCCACACCTCGGTCTCGGGGGTCTCGCCCACGTGCTCCTCGTTCATGATCTCCACGAGCTGCAGGCGCGCCACATCGCGCACCGACTGGCGCAGCTCGTCGAGCGTGTAGCGGCGCATCGTGTGCGCATCGCGGTCGTCCGCCACGACGCTCTCGGAGCGCGCGGCCGCCGGGATCATGAAGTAGAGCGTGCCTCCGGGCTTGAGGGCCCGGTGGGTGTCGGCCAGGTACGACCGGAAGACGTCCTTGGGCATGTGCTGGAAGGCGATGGTCGAGTAGATGACATCGAAGGTGGCATCGGGGAAGATGCCCAGGGTGCGGCCGTCGCCGGTGCGGAACTCGACGTTGTCGTACCGTGACAGGTTGCGCTGCGCCACCTTCGGCAGCACGCTGGAGACGTCAATGCCATAGCACTTGCGGACATGGGGGGCGATGGCGAACTCCACGCGCCCGACCCCGGCCCCGATGTGCAGCGTCACGACCTCCGGCCCCACCAGGGCACGCTGCTGCAGTTGCCGTAGGATCTCGTTGTCCGGCTGGTACAGCTCCGCGGGGTCGCTGGTGAGGCCCACGGTCTGATAGGGATCAATGCGTGCCAGCATGTCCCAGTAGGTGCGCGGGGGGAGGTAACGCAGGGACTTCTCCGCCAGCCAGTAGAGGGTCGCGCGCAGCTTCTGGCGCGTCCCCCGTGAGTGTCTCACGCCATACTGCCACGACTTGTAGGCGTCAATCAGCTTACGCATCAGTGCGGGAGGTCCTCCCCGGGATCATGGGTTCAGGAGCCGGCGGGCGGCTCATGCTTCTGTTCGCCCGGACGGGGCCCGGGCGGAGCCCCCGGTGCGCGGCGGTATGTGCCGGGCTGTGGAGCGCGCAGGACCGGGCGCGCCGGACGGGCTGGTCCCGGCCGCAGGATCCGGCCCGGCTGTCGCCACGAGGGCGCCGGCGGCGCAGCTCCCAGCGTGCCGGTGGCCGGCAGGACACCGGGGCTCTCCGTCTCCTCGTGCTCCTCTTGCGTCTTCCGCCGTGCCGCCACCACGTGGTCCGCCATCCTCAGGGTGGCGGCGGCGAAGATCCAGTAGTACATCCCACCGTGGGCGCCGTAGAGGGCTGAACCGACGCTGAGCTGCGTGAAGACGCTGATCATGCCCCCGAACATGCCGGCCGCCAGGAAGCCCTCGCGCGCGTCGCCGATGGTGCGAATGGCCCTGACGCAGTGGCGCAGGATGCCGACGATCATGAACAGCCACGCCGCAGTGCCGAAGAAGCCGAGCTCCCCCAGCGCCCGCCCGAACTCATTCTCCACCCAGCGCACGCCCTGGGCGGTCTCCAGGCCGGCATTGTAGAACACCCGGCCCATGCCGATGCCGGTCGCGATGCCGTTGCCGAAGGGATGGGCCAGGCCCTGCTCGACGCCCACCGCCAGCGGGAACATGGCGCGTTCGAGCACAATGGGGAGCGACATCCGCTTCTGGAGACGCAGGGCTCCGCCCCCCGTCATGTCGCGCAGGACGAAGACGGACACGACGGCAATGAGCACCAGCCCCGCTACCAGAGCAGTCCGGCGGCGCGCCACAATTGTCATCGCCAGCATCCCGGCTCCGAGGCCCACCATGGGCGCCCGTGAACCGCTGGCCAGCAGTCCGCCCGCGGCCGCCAGGCCGCTGATGATCGCCCACACGCGCATCGTGCCCGAGGCAGTGTAGCCGGCATAGCCCACCGAGAGCAGCACCATGACGGCGCACATGGCCCCGAAGTTGCCCGGCGAAATGTGGATCGAGCAGGCCCGCACGTTCATGATGGGGTTGAAGCTGGATTCGAACTCAGCGCTGCCCTGCCCCTCGTTCTGCTCGTTGTCGGGGTGATAGTCGCTCTGGTAGAACTGCGCCAGACGGTAGAAGTTGGGGAGGATCCGCGTATGCTCGTAGCCGATGTTGCCCTGGACGATGCCGTAGATCGACACCGGCAGCATCAGGTAGATGAGCACGGTCAGGAAGTGCGTGATTCTGTTGAGGTTCGTGAAATAGGCGTAGAAGGGGAAGTAGGTCGGCATCCACAGCAGCCACGCGCGCAGCCCGGCGAGGGCGAGCAGCAAGCTGCGTGTGCTGGGGGCGAACATCAGGGCCACGCAGTACGCCGTGAAGCACACCGCTGCCGAGGTGAAGGGTTGCTGGAGCCAGGTGAAATCCCGCTGGCGCTGACTGACCCAGAACAACCGGAGCAGCAGGATCACCAGGAAGATGTCCTTGACCAGCATCGTCAGCATGCTGGGCGACAGGCTCTTGTAGATGCCCTCAAAAAGTGCCGCCAGGATCAGACAGTAGATCCCGCCTACGTCGCTGTTGAAGGCCCAGAACAGCGCGCCGACCATGATGGCGAAGGCGAGGGCCATCGCCAGGCCCTGTGTCATGGCGATGAAGAACATGCCGATGGCAGCGATGACCGCTGCGATGAAGCCGAGCGGCCCGGTCATGGCGCGGCCGGTGGGCCTCATGTGCCTCTCGCCCCCTCACGGGCGAGCGCGCCGACGGCATGGCGACGTGCAGCGCTGGGGAGTGGCATATCACAGGCAGTATAGCACGAACGGGTGGACGCGCCCATAGGTGATGTGGGGCGCTCCGGGGGCTCCTGTGCGGTCTCATCACCCGGTTCCGGCAGGGGCCGGGTGCGACGGCGTAGGCGGCGCAGGCCGTCCACGACCAGGGCGGAAGCGAACATCATGAGGCCGATGCGCCCCGGCAGGCTCTGCCGCGCTTCCGTGGTGAACGGCGCGTGGGCCAGGGAGATGTACAGGACCAGTGTCAGGGGGATGAGCACTTCACGCCAGCGCCGCCGCTGCACGATCAGCCCGGCCAGGGCTCCCACCAGCAGTCCGCCCGAGAGTAGTGCGTGCGGCCAGGACAGGGCCCAGCGACCGTCGCGCCACACCCAGGCGCTGATCCACACCCGGAACGCCGCCGTGACTGTGTGGCGCACGTAGCCGAGCGGGTGGGCCGCGATCAGTCGCAGCCCGTCCGCCTTCATCTGGTCATCGAGGGCCAGCACACGGAAGGGATCGGTCTCGTGCTGCTCGGCCTGGATCCGCCAGTCGCCCAGCTCGACGCGCTGGTGGAACTCGTTGAGGTCATAGTCTGTGGCGCCCGCGACGGCCCCCGCATACAGCATCAGCCCCCCGCCTGAAGCCACCGGCAGCAGCCGCCCCGTGACGCGGTAGTTGCGCGCCGTCCACGGGCAGACGATGAGCATCGCCCCGGCCAGGCACGCCACCGCCCGCGCCATCCAGACCCCCCGGCCCCGCAGGACACCGGCTGTGACAACAACCACTGGCGGTGACCAACGATCCCGCACCGCGTAGATCGCTGCTGCGACGATCGGGAACAGGAGCATGGCCGGCTTGAACAGGCTCAGGATGCCCAACCCAATCCCGGCGATCAACGCCCAGCCGGCGCGCCCCTCGAGGCTGAGGACGAGCAGGGCCATCGCCCCGGCCGTCAGCAGGGCCGCCAGGCCGTCCGACAGCACCGCCGCCGAGTAGACCCAGAAGTACGGGTACAGCGCCGCCAGGAGGGCGCTCAGCAGCGCCGTCGGCCGGTCGAAGGCCGCCCGGGCCACGAAGTATGTCAGGGGCACGATGAAGCTGAGCAGGAACGCCTGGAGCAGTCGCACCGCCCGCAGGTCATGCCCGACCACGCGGTAGGCTGCGGCCAGGAACGCCGGGTAGCCCGGCGCGCGGAAGACGTCGGGTTGGTGGGGGGGCTGGAGGCTGGCGGAGTACCCATTTCCCAGAGCGAGGTTCCAGCCGATGCGGTCATAGCGCTCGGTATCCGGGCTGCCGCCGGGGCGCAGCACCGCGCACGTCAGGTTCAGAGCCAGGGCCAGAAGCCAGATTGCGCCGAGGGCCAGTTGTGTGCGCCGTGTGGTGTCCATGGACGAGTACGCGCAGTATAACATGGCCCGACCAACAGGGCCACCGCCTCCCGGCGTCGGGTGTGGTCTTCGGTCGCCGGCGCCGCTGCCGGATGCCACGGGAGTCTTCCCGCCCGCAGGACGGCCGGTGGTGCCAAGGATGGCGACGGTTCCGCCTGCACGACGGCTGAAGACGCTCAAGATCGTGGCCGTTCCGTCCGCAGGACGGCTGGCAGTGCGTGCGACGGCGGCCGTTCCGTCCGCAGGACGGTCGGCGGTGCGCAGCACCGCCCCCTAGCCGGACGCTTAGCGTCCGGGACGCCGTCCGCCCCTAGTCTCTCCTTGCGGTCGTTCCGTTCCGTCCGCAGGACGGTCGGCGGAACGCCCGGCGGACGTCTGCGCCCGCGCCGGGCCTGCGGCCAACCGTCCTGCGGACGGAAGGCACTTCTGAGCAGAGCGGGTGGCGCTCCTTCCCGGCGTTGAAACGCCGGGCGGAGGGGCGGTGCTGCGCACCGCCGAGCGTCCTGCGGACGCCACGACTCGCGCCCCACCAGACCTCTGTGCCCCAGGCCACCAGCTGACGGCCAAGACTCACGCCTCCCGGCGTCGGCTTCGCCAACACCCCCCCTGGCACGCTCAGGAGGGACGGCCTGCCGTCGGAGGGAACCTACAGCCGATTCCCGCGCACAGGAGACCACCATGCCTACCCAGTCCCAGCTCGCTCTCGACGGCGGCCGGCCGGCCAAGACGACACCCTATGGCGCCGGGCCCAAGCACCTCCCGCAGGAGAAGGAGGCCGTCTGCGCCGTCCTGGACCGTGGCACGCTGCCCTTCGCGCGCGGGCCGGAGGTCATGGCCCTGCGCGAGAAATGGGCGGCGATGTACGGCGCCAAGCACTGCATCACCACCTCCAGTGGCACCGCCGCCATCCACACGGCCATCGGCGCCCTGGGCCTGGGCCGGGGCGATGAGATCATCACCAGCCCCATCACCGACATGGGCACGCTCATCGCCATCATGGCCCAGAACGCGGTGCCCGTGTTCGCCGATGTGGACCCATGGTCGCGCAACATGACCCCGGCGAGCATCGAGAAGATGATCACCCCGCGCACCCGGTGCATACTGGTGGTCCATCTCGCCGGCAACCCGGTGGACATGCCCGCCGTGATGAAGATCGCCCGCAAGCACAAGCTGAGCGTGGTCGAGGACCTGGCCCAGAGCTACCTGTGCTCCCTCGGCGACCGGCTCTGCGGCACCTTCGGCGACTTCGGGTGCTTCTCGCTCAACGACAGCAAGCACATGGCCGCCGGCGATGGCGGCATGCTCATCACCAACAGCGACAAGCTGGCGGACCTGGCCGACCTGTTCGCCGACAAGTGCTACGACCGCACCGGCGGGGGCCGCAGTCCCTTCATGGTCGGCTACAACTACCGCCTCAACATCATGGCCGCTGCCGTGGCCGTGCAGCAGGCCAAGCGCATCAAAAAGATCACCGACACGCGCCACGCGCGTGGCACGAAACTGACGGAGCTGTTGTCCGGCGTGCCGGGTGTCATCCCCCACAGGGTCCTGCCGCAGGCCCACTGCACCTACTGGTTCTACCTGGTCGGCCTGGACCGGGAGGTCATCCAGTGCGACACGGCGACCTTCGCCCGGGCGCTGCAGGCCGAGGGCGTCGGCTGCTGGCTGGACAACCGCAACGTGCTGGACTGGCCCCTGTTTGCCGAGCGCCGCACCGACCCGTGGGCCTGCTCGTTCTCGTGCCCGCTGTACCAGGGCAAGGTGGACTACACCCCGGCCAACTACCCGGGCGTGCAGCAGGCCATGAAGTCCCAGGTGCGCCTGCAGCTCAACGAGTGGTGGACCGCCCGGGACGTGCAGGAGACGGCCAGGGCGATACGGAAGGTGGCCGAGCACTACGCGGGTTGAGCTGTGACGAACTGGAGGCCTGCCCTGGAGGATGCCTGATGCGTGAGACGGTCAAGGAGTTCGTCGGCCTGGTCGCCGGCGCCGTGGCGCTGCCGCCGCCGATCCACGAGTTCGGCGCCCTGCAGGTGCCCGGGCAAGAGCAGTTCGCCGACCTGCGCGGGTTCTTCCCGGGGCAGACCTACGTGGGCTCGGATGTGTGCGCCGGGCCCGGCGTGGACGTGCTGCTGGACCTGCACGCCCTGGACCTGCCCGACGGCTCCGTCGGCACGGCCATCCTGTGCGACACGCTCGAGCACGTGCAGCGTCCCTGGCAGGCGCTGGCGGAGGTGCACCGGGTGCTGGCCCCCGGTGGGGTCGTGCTGATGACCTCGACGATGAACTTCCGGGTGCACAACTACCCGGCGGACTACTGGCGCTACACGCCGCAGGCCTTCGAGTTCCTGCTGGAGCCCTTCGGGACGCGGCTGGTGACGTGGGCCGGTGAGGACGCCTTCCCGCACCTGGTGGCGGGGGTGGGCTGGAAGACACCCGTCCCGAAGGACGAGGTGGAGCGTCTGCGGGGGGCGCTGGAGCCCTGGCGGCGGCGCTGGTTCTACCCGGCCGGCCCGGGCGCGGCGCAGTCGCTGAAACGGTTCATACCGCCGGTGCTGCTGTCCTGGCTACGACGCGTCCGCGGCTACCCCCCGCCCCCCAGCGCCATGCCGTGGGGATGACCATCCGATCACGCCCGCGGGCTACGGAGATGACCATGACCACCCTCGCCCTCGACGGCGGCACGCCCCTGCGCACCACGCCCTTTCCCTCCGGTAAGGACATCGGGGAGGAGGAGCTGCGGCTGGTGCAGGAAGTCATCCAGAGCAAGCTGCTCAACCGCACCCAGGGGCACATGACCCGCGACTTTGAGTTGCGCTTTGCCGAGCACTATGGCGTGGCCCACTGCACCGCCTCGATGTCCGGGACCTCCGCCATCCATGTCGCCGTCGGGGCGCTCAACCCCGAGCCGTGCGATGAGTTCATCACCGCCCCCATCACCGACATGGGGACCATCATCCCCATCCTCGCCCAGAACTGCCTGCCCGTCTTCGCCGACATCGATCCCGTCACGTACAACATGTCGCCCGCCTCCATCCGCGAGCGCATCACCGACCGCACGCGGGGGATCATCCTGGTCCACCTGTTCGGCAACCCGTGCGACATGGACCCGATCATGGAGATCGCGCGCGAGCATGACCTCTATGTCATCGAGGACTGCTCGCAGGCCTATGGGACCATGTACAAGGGGCGGCGGTGCGGGACCATCGGGCATTTGGGGTGCTTCAGCCTGCAGGCCAGCAAGCACATCACCACCGGCGACGGGGGACTGACGATCACCAACGATGACGCACTGGGCGAACGGGCGCGGCTGTTTGCCGACAAGGGCTGGCCGCGCTATTCGGCCGACGGAGCGCGCAGCTACCTGTTCTTCGGTCTCAACTACCACATGACCGAACTGACGGCGGCGGTGGGGCTGGGACAGCTCCCGAAGATGGACCGCATCTGCGCGGCCCGCAACTGGGCGGGCGATCTGCTGACCGGGCAACTGCAGGGCCTGCCCGGCGTCACGCCAGCGATCACCCAGCCCGGCGGCGTGCACACCTACTGGAGCTACCCCCTGCGGATTGACGCAGCGGCGCTGGGGATGAGCAAGGAGCGGTTCGCCGAGGCCGTACGGGCCGAGGGGGCGGGGATCGCCACCGGCTACATCGGCTACCCGATCTACATGTACGAGTACATCCGCCGGCAGCAGATCTATGGCAACTCGCGCTGCCCGTTCGACTGCCCGAAGTACGGCAGCGGCCACGAGATCCGCTATGAGGCGGGCTACTGCCCCGAGGCCGACCGGGCCCTCGAGCAGATGGCCAACCTCCACGTCAACGAGTTCTTCACCGAGCAGGATGTGAACGACCTGGCCGCCATCGTCCGCAAGGTCGCGCTGCGCTGAGTCCCCGGTGACCCGTCGTCACGTCATCTTTCGCCAAAATACCCCTTGACAAGTACTACTATGATTAGTACTATGCAGCATAGTAGGTATGAAGGAACCGCAACTCGGGTGCCGTTCCCACGGGAAGAAGGGATCAACATGAAGCGCACCCTCTGGTTGACAGCAGTTCTGATCGTGACCGTGGCGCTGACTGCGCCAGTGTGGGCGAGGGGAGGGGACAGAGGCGCGCGGCACGGCGGCAACAGCTCGGACAACTCCAGCGCCCAGTCGCAGCAGTCAGACCGGGGCTCACAGCAGAGCGAGCGGCCGAGGGAAGCCCCCAAGCCGCAGCCGTCGCCTCAGGCGCAGTCGCCGAGTCACTCCCGGCCCTCGGGCGGCTCGCCGTCCTGGTCGCCTTCGGGCTCGTCCGCACCGAGCCGGCCGCAGACGCACCAGAGCCAGCCCTGGTCGTGGGGTGGCGGCTCGTCGTCCGGTAGCCAGCCCCAAGCCGGATCGCGGCCTCCGTCGGCCCCCTCCTGGTCGTGGGGCGCCCCCTCACGGCCGCAGCCGACCCAGCCTGACCGCCCGCAGAGCGGTTGGTCGTGGGGCGGCAGTTCATCGTCCGGCGGCCGGCCTCAGGCCGGATCGCAGGCTCCGTCCCGCTCCCAGTGGTCGTGGAGCACTCCCACACCGCCGCAGCCTTCGCAGCCGCAGCGGCCGCAGAGCGGCTCGTCCTGGAGCGGCGGCCCGAGCGGCGACAAGCCCCAGAGCGGGCGCACGGCCCCGACTCCGCCCTGGCGCAACCCCGGACCGAGCAGCGGCGCCGACCGGTGGAACCGCTCCGCTCCGCCCTCCACGCCGCCTTCTGGGCCCGGCAGCGCCGACCGTGACCGGCCCGGTGGGCCTGGCGGCCACGACGGACCCGGTGGTCCTGACCGTGACCGTCCCGGTGGGCCCGGCGGCCACGACGGCCCTGGCGGGTTCGACCGCGACCGGCACGATGGACCTGGCGGCTACGGCGGGCACCATGATGACGATCGTCGCTTCCGCTGCGGACGACCCGACTTCGGGTATCGGCCCGAGCACCCGTACCGCTTCCACCACTCACACTTCGTGGACTTCCGGCTGTTCATTGACATCTTCAGCACCGACGACTGCCGCCTGTACCGGTCGCCCCAGTTGTACGAGTACCAGTTTGAGGGAGCAGAGATATGGGCGGCCGACGGCACCTTCCTGGGTGTCATCGCCCCGGGCTACAGCGTCTACGAGTCCATCGCCAACCCCGACGGGCCGTATGGCAACCGCTGGTCCCCGCGCAGCATCTGGAACCACAACTGCCCGTATGGCTCCTACTACAACTCGCTCAGCCCCTGGGACCCGGACACCTGGACACCCCCGCGGCTGTACCGAGATGGCGACTTCATCGGCTACCTGACGGTCAACACCGATCTGGCGCCGCGCGTGGGGCCGATGTGGCTGGCCCGGTGGCTGCGGCCGTACAACTACCTGGACTATCGCTAGACCCCTGTCGTCCCTGTCTCTCCCGCGCGAGCCGCAGGCCCTCCGACCTGCGGCTCGCGGCCTATCTGGCCGCCCGCCAGCGAAGTGGTATCTTGACATTTACTACCATATGTAGTATACGTACTTCGGTGGTAACCGGAGACGGGTCGCGTGCCCTCACGGTAGCGCGGAACCTGAGCCCGACGACGGGAAGCACCTGACGAAGCGCGGCCGAGGCCGCTGGAGAAGAGATCACCATGAAACGCAACGCGTGGCTCACACTGCTGGTGTCTGCGCTGGGGGCGCTGATGGCGTACCAGGCGGCGGCCCAGGGGGCGGGGGCCTCGCAGCCGCGTCGCGACCCCGCTCGGGCCTACAGCGCGGCCGAGGTGCAGTCCCAAGGGCCGCGGGGGGGCAGGCGGCCCGCCACCAACTTGCACGGGCCCCACTCCAACGGCGAGGGCTGGTCTGTGCCCTCACCGGGCGACAAGCCTGACCGTGACAGGCCCGACGGCGACAAGCCTGGCCGGGATAAGCCCGACGGCGACAAGCCCGGCCGCGACAAACCGCCCACACACGATGACCACAACAATGGCGGCCCGCCCCCGGGAGGCCCGGGCCACGGTGGGCCGGGCCACGGTGGGCCGGGCCATGGTGACGGCGGCGGACATGGTTGGTGGGGACCGGACAGGCCGAGCTGGAACCTGGGCCCGAGCCGCTACCACCGCCCGCACTACTGGAGCATGCCGGGATACTACCCCAACTTCTACTACTACTACGACTGGTACTACCCCCGGTACTGGGACTACCCGAACTGGGCCGAGGACGAGGACGAGAGCCGGGGCGACTGGGACAACTACGATACCGCCTACCCGCCGGACCCGCAATTGCTGGGGCGCATCGTGGGGGCCGAGATCTGGGCTGCCGACGGCACCTACCTCGGCGTGATTGACCCGGACCGCAAGAACAAGGATTCCATCTGCAACTCCGACGGCCAGTACGGCAGCTTCTACTCGTCCACGAGCATCCTCAACCCACGCAGCGACTATGGCGCGGGCAAGGGTGAGCTGAGCTGCTGGGACCCGACTACTTCCACGCCGCCGCGCCTCTTCTGGCACGGGCGCTTCGTGGGCTACCTGTCCACCAACCGCGACCTGCACCCGCGCACCGATCCCGCCTGGGTGCTCGAGCGCTGGCTCCCGGACGCGCGCGCCGAAGACTAGACCATGCTGCCATCGCCAGAGCCGCAGACTCACCCGAGCCTGCGGCTCTTTGCTTTGGGGGCGCGGAATCGTGGCTCCTAAGGAGGTATGAAGGCGGTACACGGCGAATCTCCCACTAAGACGCTGGTTCGTGCCTATTCTGGCGACGTCGAGATTGAGGACAGGGAGCGGCGCTCATGAGCTTCAACGTCAACCTGGGCGGGGTAGGCGTGAACCCCGGACGAGCCGCCGCGGGCGGGTGCGGCTCTGTCTTCGGCATGCTCTTCGGCATTGTCCTCATTCCTCTGAGCTTCTTCATGGTGTACTACGGCGAAGCCAAGCTGGTGAACCACGGCGTGGTGTTCGCGCGCACAGCCATGGTCACCGCTGACGCCGCCGCGGCCTCGGCAGGAGGCCAGCTCGTCAAGTTCAAGGGCCGCCCCACGGGCGACTTCATCCGGTCGGAGCGCTACGGCAAGCCGGTCTTGTATTGGCACAGGTCGCTGGAGCAGTATGAGGCGGACCGCGACTCCGAGGGGCATGTGGACTACGACTGGGAGACGAAGTCCAGCGCGAGCCAGTGGGCCAGCTTCAGCATCAGCGGCATCCAGATTGTCGCCGACAAGGCGAATGCTGTCGGTGAGAAGACGGTCTTCAAGGGCGTGCGACGCCCCTCCGACAAGGACTTTCGCACGGACCGCCTGGACCAGACCCCGCAGGTCGGGGACCAGCGGCTGACGGTCCAGGTCATTGACGCGGACCAGGAGCTGATCGTGCTCGGGCAGGTCACCGGCAAGAGCTGCAGCGGTGGCTCGAGCTTCGTGGTCAGCGCCCTGGACGAGGCCGGCACGGCGGCCGCCCTGCGCCTGGAGTACAAGATCATGTACTGGGTGCTCAAGGGTGGGGCCGTCCTGGTCATGTGGATGGGCCTGCTGTCGTTCTTCGGGCCCCTGATGAGCCTGGTGGGCTGGGTCCCTCTACTGGGCCAGCGTCTCAGCGGGGCGTTGGCCTTCGGCGCCCTCTTCATGTCGCTGGTGGTGGTCGGGGTGACGACCGTCGCGGTCCAGTACTTCTGGGTGATCGTCGCGATCGTGGTGGCGGTGATCCTGGTACTCACCATCCGGGGTATCACGTCACCGCGGCAGCGGCCGGGCACCGTCCCGCCGGTGGGGGCGACGTACGTGCCGCCGCCGTCTGTCCCTCTGCCGGGCGCGACCCCTCCGCCGCCTGCGCCGACGACATACGCGCCGCCACCGGCGACGATGCCTCCGCCGCCGGGAACGCCACCCCCTCCGCCGCCGTCGAACTAGCAGGCGGGAGGGCTGGAGTTGACCCGGTCTTGAAACTCGGCTTACCATAAGCTTAGCTACATGGGCTATGCTGGGCTGCTGCAGAGGGGGCGGAGGGGTGTCGGCAGCATCTGTCGTTGAGGTGGCGGGCGGCGCGTGCCTGCGCTGAGGAGAGGCGATGACCATGTCCGAGCAGTCTATGAGTCTGGTGCGGGAGGGGGGAAACCTGCTGCGTGAGGAGCACAAGATCCGCCTGGCGGTCGTGCTCATCATGCTCCTGTTCCTGGTCACAGGACACCAGCTCATCAAGGACGCGGCGGCGGCGTACTCGGTCTACGTGGCTGTGGCACTATTCGTGGTTGGCCTGGTTCTCTCGCAGCTCAGCAGCATGCGGACGCGCCACCTGGGCGTCCAGCAGTTCCAGATCAGCGCCGTGGCGCTGGCGCTCATTGACCTCGCCGCCGTCACTCTGCTGCTCCGCGGCACCGGCGGCCTGCACAGCCCCTTCTTCGCCTTCTATGTCGTCTCCCTCATCTTCGCGGCCGCCTTCTTCCGCGGGCTGGAGCTGGCCCTGCTCACCGCTCTGGCCACTGTCCTGTACATCGGCGCCTCGTGGGGCGACGTGGCCACCCTGGGCCTCTCCTACATCTGGTACCTCTCCGCCCGCCTCATGGCGCTGGTCCTGGTGGCCTGGTACGCCTACGCCCTGTCCTCCGTCCTGCACCGCGAGAAGGACGCCAACGACCAGTTACTGCGCCACCTGACCGAGGGCGTCATCCTGTTCAACGCGCAGGAGCGAGCCTCGCTGATCAATGTCACGATGCTGAACATGATCGCCCTGGAGGAGGACGAAGTCATCGGCCACGGGCGCGGCGACCTGGTCGCCAGGAGTAACGTCCTGAGCTGGCTGCTGGGCGATGTCGGCCACCGCGAGGGCGGCATCAAGACCCGGATCGGCTGCTTCCCGGAAGCCGACCTACCCCTGGTCGAGTGCACCACCATCCCCTGCGGCGTGGATGACGAGACCGGCGGCTGGCTGCTGGTGTGCAAGGACCTCCGCGACCTCAACACCGACCCCAAGTCCGCGCGCCGCCAGACGTGCGACAAGCTGGCCCCCCTGTCCAACCTGCGCGCCCTCTCCGAGGCGCTCTACGGCATGGCGGAGTATCTGGATGACCGCAAGCGCTGGCAGGCCATCGAACTCATCGAGAAGCACACCCTGGCCCTCCAGTCGCTGCTGGCGGACATGCTCCACGGGGGCGAGGAGCATGAAGAGGGCCTGGACCTGGGCTTTGTGGACATCTCCAGCCTGCTCGCCAACACGCGCCGCCTGCTGGAGATCCAGCCCGGGGCGCGCAGCCTGGCCATGGAGATCTTCATCCAGCAGGGGCTGCCTGAGGTCAACGCCGACCGCGCGCGCCTGGGCCAGTGCCTGCTGCAGCTCTGCCGCGCCCTGATTGCCGTCGGCAAGGACGAGGACAAGCTCGTCATTGACGTCCGCTCCGGCAATGGCACCGTGGTCTTCACCCTCGAACTGGTCAACAAGACCGACCCGGACGCCCCGCCCGCGCCGCTGACCCCCGAGGAAGTGGCCCAGTTTGGGGAGCTGGCCGATCTGCCGATCTTCCGGGTCATCGAGGAGCACCATGGGCGCTGGGAGTGCCTGCCGGACTGCTCGCACTTCCGCCGCGTGATCTTCGAGATGCCCGTGGCCGGTCCGGCCCACGTGGAGGAGACGGAGGCCCTGGAGGCCGCCGCGGCGGGCCGCGGCCGCACCGCGGGTCCCCTGGAGCCGGCGCTGGCGGCCGAGGTCACCAACCAGCTCAAGAACACCCTGAACGTCATCCGCGGCTACGCCGAGATGGCCGCGCAATACGAGGACCCCGAGCACCTGCGCGAAGCCCTGACCCGGTCTATCGAGCTGAGCGACCAGGCCTCGGACCTGGTGGAGACACTGCAGCCCTCCACCGGCGACTTCGACCTGCAAGTCAAGGTCCCCGAGGGCGAGGCGGAGCCGGAAGCCGCGCCCGCCCCCGCCCTCGCCGCAGCCCCGACCGCCAAGCACGTGCTGGTGGTGGACGACGATGCCGCCATGCGCGGGCTACTGGTGGATGTGCTGAAGTCGGTGGGCTACGAGACCGTCGAGGCCAACGACGGCCGCGCCGCGGTGGAGCACATCCGCCTCCATCGCCCGGCTCTCGCCTTTGTGGACCTGTCCATGCCCCGCGTCACGGGCGTGGAGGTCATGAAGGAGGCCAGGAAGTACGCTCCCGGCCTGCCGGTCGTGCTGATGACCGGCTACGCCACGCAGGTGGCCCTCGAAGCCCTCGGCGAGGAGAAGCCCTACGCCATCCTGAGCAAGCCCTTCACCATCGGCGAAGTGGTGAGCCTGGCACAGGCCGTGGTGGGCGAGGCCGAGTAGCCTGTCGCGAGGCCCGTCGCGCTCCCCGTTGTCCCCCTCCGGGACGCACTCCCATGCCGCCCCACCTTCGGCAGGTCTCGCACCCGTGCCTGGCGAACAGGCCCCAGCCTTTCGCCAAGCTAGGAGTGGTGCCGGATGGGAATGCGTCGTCTGCTCGTTGCCGTTGTCTTGCTGCCGTTGCTGATCTCGTTCGCCGGTGCGGCGGGGCTCGTAAAGAACCCCGAGTTCGTGGACCGCGCCGCCGGCAAGGATAGCTGGCCCGCCGACTGGGCCGCCGCCCCCGCCGTGGCGCCCCTGTATGCCGCCGTCAACGACGATGGCTGCACCGACAAGGACTGCCTGCACTACGCGGGTGAGGCCGGCCAGGCCCTCGGGCCGGTCACCCAGAGCCTCACCCTCAAGCCCCAGACCGACTATGTCCTCGTCGCCTCCTTCAAGAGCGACGGCGCCCTCAAGCCCGTCGTGCGCCTGATGGGGCCTGACGGCCAGTTGGCCATGGTCGTCTCCGCGGGCGCCAAGACGTGGCAGACGGTGAGCGCACGCTTCAACAGCGGCGTCGCCAGCCGCGGCACGCTGGAGCTTTGGGGCGATGCCCAGGCCCTCAAGAGCCAGCCCGCCGCCGCTGGGGCCGCCGCCATAGACGGTGTCAACGTCTACCTGCCCGGCGAGGTCCCGACCGCGGTCGGCGTCAAGGCCACCTTCACCCCGCCCGGTCCGAATGTCGCCCTGAACAAGCCGTACACACTGTCGCCGGCCCCCCACTACGGCTACTGCACCGACCCCGGCGACAAGACGCAGCTCACCGACGGGGTCTACACGGTCGGCTACTTCTGGACCCAGAAGACGACCGTGGGCTGGCAGCACGCCAACCCGGTCATCATCAGCCTCGACCTGCAGCAGGTGCAGCCCATCGCCGGGCTGTCCTTCAGCACCGCTGCGGGCGTGGCCGGCGTCGCCTGGCCCAACAGCATCCTCGTGCTGGTCAGCGATGACGGCAAGACGTGGGCCTCGCCGGGCGATCTTGCCGCTCTCGGCACGGTGAACGGCGCGCCCCCGACCGAGCCCTACTCCACCTTCCGCTTCGCCACCGACGCCCTCAAGACGCACGGACGCTACGTGAAGCTGTACGTGGACCAGATGCCGTACACGTTCGTGGATGAGATCGAGGTCTACCAGGGCCCTGCAGCCTTCGTGCAATTGCCTTACACCAAGATCACGAACGACCCGATGGTGATCTTCGCCAGCAAGCGCGTGCACACGGCCGTCGTCTGGCGGCTGCGGTCCGACCTGGCAGATACCCGCGAGGCGATCCAGCACTCCAACCTGACCGCCGAGGCCAAGGAGAACCTGCTGCAGCAGGCCGACACCCTGGCGGCGCAGATTGAGAAGCTGCCCGAGGAGCTGCCTGCGGACTTCAAGACCATCCTGCCGCTGAACGATCTGCACGCCCACATCTATGCTCTGCAGGCATCGGTGCACAAGGCCCTGGGCCTGCCGTTCCTGACGGCCTGGCAGGGCAACCGCTGGGACCCGCTGGGGCCGACCGCGGTCCCGCCCGACAACCCGAAGGCGCCGCCGCACCTGCGGGTGCAGATGATGCGGAATGAGATCCGGGGTGAGGCCTTCAACCTGACCAACTCCTCGCCCGCCCGCATGACCCTCGACCTGCAGATCACCGGCCTGCCGGGCGGCGACAACCCCGCCTATGTCAGCGTGCGTGAGGTGCCCTGCACCGACACGCTGGAGCGCAAGCCCATCGCCGATGCGCTCCCCGAAGCCCAGAGGATTGACGGCAGCTACCGCATCACCGTGTTGCCGGGCATGACGCGGCAGGTCTGGCTGAACGTCAACTCGCTGGACCTGAAGGCGGGCAAGTACACAGGCAAGGTGACCGTCAGCGGCAGCCGCATGGCGGGCCAGATCACGATGCCCTTCACGCTGCAGGTCTACCCGTTCGACTTCCCGGCCCGCCCCAGCACCCATGTCGGCGGCTGGGACTACAACAACGGACCCGGCACCTATGATGCCACGCCGGGGAACCAGGCGGCGCTGATCCGCACGCTCACCGCCAACTACGTGGATACCCCGTGGGCCAACTCCGCCGTCCAGCCGGCCAACGTGAAGTTCGATGCCGACGGCAACCTGACCACCGAGGCACAGTTCACCAACTGGGATGAATGGGTCGCCAAGTGGCCCGGCGCCAATCTGTACGCCGTATTCCTGTCGGTAGGTGACAGCTTCGCCGGCGAGAAGATGGGGACACCCCGCTTCACGCGCATGGTGAGCGAGTGGATCACCGCCTGGGTGAAGCACCTGGGCGACCAGGAGCTCAAGCCCGAGCAGCTCGTGCTGCTCCTGTACGATGAGCCCCACGAGCCGAAGGGCTACGAGATCATCAAGACGTGGGCCCAGGCGATCAACGCCGCCCAGCCGCGCGTGAAGCTGTTCGAGGACCCGACCAGCAGCGACCCGACCCAAGTGGACCCAACGGTCTGGCCGGAGCTGGACATCCTGTGCCCGAACCTGCCGATGCTGCTGGGCGCGCCGCCCTCCTTCCGCGACTTCTTCGCCGGCCTCAAGCAAAGCGGCAAGGAGCTGTGGTTCTACTCGTGCTCCGGGCCGGCCAAGCTGCTCGACCCGATCACTTACCACCGCAGCCAGTTCTGGTGGAACATCAAGATGGGCGCCCAGGGCTCCTTCTACTGGGCCTTCGGCGATGAGGGCGGCGGCAGCTCCTGGAACGCCTACATGCAGAAGCGGACCGGGTACAGCCCGCTCTTCCTCACGCCCGACAGCGTCACCGACGCCAAGCACATGGCCGCCATCCGCGAGGGCGTACAGGACGTCGAGTACTTCGTCATGCTGCGCAACCGTATCGCCGCGCTGGAGCACAAGGGCGTCAAGAGCCCGCTGCTGCGCGAGGCGCAGAAGCTGCTGACGGAGGGCCCGGACCGCGTCCTGGCCACCATCGCCGCCGACAACCTGAGCTGGTCGGTAGCCAAGGACCGTGGCGTGATGGACGAGGTGCGGGTGGAAGTGCTGGAGATGCTGACCAAGCTGGCGAAGCTGTAGCCGCCAGCCCTTCGCGTGGGCGCGCGTGTCCCATGGCGCGCCCACGCGGCCTTCCTCTGGAGGTCCATGATGGCCTACCACGGCGTCCCCAAGTCCAACGCGCTCTACGACCGGGCGCTGGAGATACTCCCCGGCGGCACGCAGCTCTTCTCACGTCGCGCCGACCGCTTCGTGCCGGGCGTGACGCCCATGTACCTGGAGCGGGCCGAGGGCGTGCACCTGTGGGACGTGGATGGCAACGAGTACCTCGACTTCGGCATGGGCTGCGGCCCGGTCATCCTGGGCCATGCCTATCCCGCCGTCACCGAGGCCGTCATCGCGCAGGCCCAACGCGGGAACTGCCTGACTGTCAACAGCCCGCTCGAGATCGAGCTGGCGGAACTGCTGATCGACCTGGTGCCCTGCGCCGAGATGGTGCGGTTCCTCAAGTGCGGGGGCGAGACGAACGCGGCCGCCGTCCGCATCGCCCGTGGGTACACAGGCCGCGACGTCGTGCTGTTCTGCGGCTACCACGGCTGGCACGACTGGTACCTGGCCGCCAATCTCCTCGGGCCGGACACGCTCAACGGCCACCTGCTGCCGGGGCTGGACACGCGCGGCGTCCCGCAGGCCCTGCAGGGCACGACGATCCCCTTCGAGTACAACAACCTCGATTCCCTGCGGGCTGCCCTGGAGCAAAACCGCGGGCGCGTCGGCTGCATCATGCTGGAGGCCGCCCGCAGCAAGCGCCCCGCACCGGGCTTCCTGGAGGGCGTGCGGGCACTGGCCGACGAGTACGGGGCGGTCCTGATCTTCGATGAGGTCGTGACCGGCTTCCGACTGGCGCTCGGGGGCGCGCAGGAGTACTTCGGCGTCACACCCGACCTGTGCACCTTCGCCAAGGCACTCTCGAACGGCATCCCCCTCGGGGCGGTCTGCGGGCGGCGCGACATCATGGCCAGCGCCGCCACGATGTTCATCTCCAGCACGTACTTCAGCGACACGATCGGTCTGGCGGCCGGCGTGGCCACACTGACGGAACTGCGCGACCGGCCCGTCATCCCGCACCTGTGGGCGATGGGGGAGAGGCTGCAGGAGGGGCTCCGCGCGCTCGCGGCCCGGCACGGATTGGCCTTCCACTGCGACGGCTTCCCGCCGGTGCTGCACATGGGCTTCGACGAGCCCGACGAGCATCAGCGCGTCGTCATGACCACAGTGTACCTGCAGGAGTTGGTCAAGCGGGGCATCCTGTGCCTGATGGGGGCGTACCTGAGCTACTCGCACACGCCCGAGGACATTGACGCGTACCTGCAGGCGGCGGACGAGGCTTTCGGGGTCATCAAGCAGGGCCTGGCGGCGGGGGATCTGCAGCGACGCTGCGAGGGTGGCCTGTGGGGGCAGCATTTCCGACGGCTGGTGTGACGCAGGCGCGATCTGGCGTGTCGCCCTGGCAGCGTACCCGATCGTCCCGTAGCGCGGGCGGCCTCGCCCGCGCGCGGCGGGCCCCACGGCCGGCTCAGTGGGTCAACGCATAGACGACGAGGTTCAGGCCCATGCGCAGGGCCGCCAGGCGCCGGTCGGGCGGATCGTTGTGCACCTCGGGGCTCTCCCACCCGTCCGACAAGTCGGTGTTGTAGCTGTAGAAGAGCACGACGCGGTTCTCATGGATGATCCCATAGCCATGCGGCGGACCGCCATGGTGCTCGTGGATCTTCGGCAGCCCCTGGGGGAAGTCGAACACGCCATGGTAGAGCGGGTGGGAGAAGGGGATCTCCGTCAGGGCCTGGTCGGGGAAGACCGCCTTGAGCGCCGGGCGGAGGGTCTCGTCCAGGCCGTAGTTGTCATCCACATGCAGGAAGCCCCCCGACAGCAAGTAGCGCCGCAGCCGCGCCGCCTCCGCCGCAGTGAAGGCGATCCTCCCGTGCCCGGTGGCGAACAGGAGCGCGTAGTCCATCAGCTTGTCATCGGCGAGGGTGACGACGTCGGGTTGCTCGGGCAGGTCGAGGGTCGTCTGCTCGCGGGCGAACTTCAGGAGATTGGGAACCGAGGAGGGGTTGGCGTACCAGTCGCCCCCGCCGCCGTACTTCAGGCGGCCGACGCGGAGCGCCGCCCCGGCGGGCAGCGCCAGAGCCAGAGACGCACTCACGAGCAGCAGCAGGCGGAGATAGCGCATGGGTGATGGGGACGGCACACCTACCGACCGTTCGCAGGGGGCGGGGCCGGGGCGGACTGTGGCTGGGACGGGGGCGCCGGCTGCTCCTGGGGCTTCGCTGGCGGCGCCGGCTGCTTGCTCTCCTCGCCCTTCTTCTTGCGCAGCGTCACCCCCGATACGCCCTGCGCCTCGAAGCGGTCCTCATCCACCCAGATGACCGCTTTGGCGCACCGCATCTCGTCACCCTTCTCGGTCGTGACCACGACATTGCCGGTGAGGGTGAGCAGGCGCGGGAGGTCCTCATAGACGGCGGTGTCGGCCCACGCCGTCCGGTCCTCCTGCACGGTCTTGACGCGCGGCGTGGCGATCATCTTCTTGACGTCGTCGGCGTAGTAGTACTCCAGCCGCTCGCAGGTCGTGGTGCTCTTCTTCTCCCAGTAGTCCTCGAAATGCTCGGGCTCCTTGCTGGTCCGCTTGTACTTGTCGGTAATGGCCGAGGCGAGTTGGCCGGCGGCCGGATTGGCTCCGCCGTTCTTGCCCCGGGCGCCGCCCTTGCCCGGCTTCTCCAGCGACGGTGTGGGCGCCCTGCCCTGCGCGCTGTTGATCTTCTTCTGGGTAACGACGGTGACGTTGCCGGTGATGACGGCGATCTCCTTGCCGAAATCCGCGTCCAGCAAGTCGCCCGTGATGACGCTGTTGGGGTCGGTGATGCGCAGGTGGCCGCGCGCCCGCGCGGTGTCGGCCTTCTCGTCATAGTCGGCTTCGTCGCAGTACAGCTTCATGTCCTCGCGCGCGAAGACGACATGGCCGCGCAGGTGGTAGATGTCCCCCTCCCGACTCAGCGCGTCCACCCACTCGACGACCAGGCGCTCCTGCTTCTTCTTCTGGGGCTGGCTGGCCGCGGGCTTCGGCTCGGCCTTGGGCTTGTCGCTCCGGGTCGGCTCGGGGGCTACCTGGTTCTCGGCGGGGCCGAGGCTCGGCCCCAGGAGGAGGGCGAGGACGGCGAGGAACCAAGCAGGATGGCGCAGGCGCGGTGTTGTCATGGCCGTCCCCCCGCGGGAGCGACGAGTTGGCGCGCTTGCTCGGGATTGAAGACCGCCTGGGCGTTGCGCATCTGGAAATCCTGCGTCTTGACGTTGTAGACGAGTTCGCGCCCGACCAGCTTGTTCGTGCCACTATACATGCGCACCACCCCGGGCGCCTTGACCAGGTCCTGGTCCACATAGTAGCTCAGGCCCACGGTGGTGACCGCTGCGTTGGCGCTGCGGAAGGTGACCTTCTGCGGGCAGACGAGCCGCCGCTCCTTCTCCACCCAGCGGACTTTCTCGGTGGTGATGAGCGCCCCGCGTTGGGAGACGGCGCGCACATCCCCGGCGACCTCCAGGTCGCGCTGGGCCGTGTTGCCCCGCGCGGTGCGGGCCGTCAGGCGGATGATCGGCGCCCCGTTCTGGTCGTAGATCAGGGCTTCGCGCATGCCGGCAGCGGCGACCGCCTGGCTACCGGCGGCAATCTTCAGCTCATTCAGTTGGACCTGCCACGCCAGCCGCCCGCGCTCGGTGCGGCGCAGCGTGGGGTTCTGGACGACGACCTCCTCGCGGGGACGCGAGGGAGCATTCGTCACGGCTGAGGGGGGCCCTGCTGGTTGGACCGAGCGGGCATGGAAGTAGTTCCACCAGAGCGTCGCCCAGTAGCCCAGGCCCACGCCAGCCAGGAGGATGATGACGACAGCAATCGGGACACGGAAGCGGTGCATGTGGCGTTCCGGGTGCGCCTCGCCCTGCACAGGCGGCGCGGGGCAGGCTGGCTGCCTGCCCCGTCAGATTTCCCAAGCGTTTTGCGGCAGCGCTGCGTCCGCCGGCCCTACCAGGGCTCGTCGGGTGGGTAGATGCCAAGTTGGAGGTCCGCTGTCGCCTCGTCCCCGGCGACCACAGTAACGTACACGGTGGCCCGGGTGCTGCGATCGTGGCTGAGGGCACGCACCCTCTGGTAACCCGATGGTACATTGTAGAGTGTGTAGGAGCCATCCTCCCGTGTGAGAGCCGTGCAGTCGCCTGAGGTCACGGTGGCCTCGTCCGCCGCCTCGCCTCCCACCTCCGATACCGTGCCGGTGACGGTACCCGTGCCGGCGATGGCGGTCGGCGTCATGTACAAGTCGCCCAGGTCCACCTCGCCGGTCCGACCGGTCAGCGTGACCACCAGGTTCTGGTAGCCCGCGGCCGCGA
The DNA here is from genome assembly GCA_021372615.1 of bacterium. Taxonomy (NCBI): domain Bacteria; species bacterium. Next base: position 52,968 of record JAJFUB010000075.1, read on the forward strand.
ACGTCACGTTGCCCCCGGCCGGGACCTCGGCTACGTCGAAGGCGCCGTTGGCGTCCGTGGTGCCACTCACCCCGGAGGCGACGACGCGAGCGTCCTCGATCGGCTGGAGCGAACCGTTGTCCAGCAGCGTTCCTACGATCCGTACCACGGCCTGGGCGCCTCCGCCGCCGCAGCCACTCAGCAGGGCCAGCGCGAAGGTGAGCATGACGATGAAGACCACGTAAGAGCGCAAGTTAGGATCTCCCCTTCCGGAGATGCGGATGGCACAAGTGTACCAAAAAGCCCGGCGTTAGGGAATAGGGACCGGCCGCAATTGGGCGACGCTGCGCCGGCGCCCATTCGTGCCGTCCGCTCTATCCCACCGTTATCACGAAGTCCACACCGGTGAGGATGCGCCCACCGTAGGGCACCGTCACCGTCCGCCGCACCGACTTGGCGCCGTAGGTGGCGGTGATGCGGTACTCGCCGGGTGTCAGGAACATGGTGTACACGCCGGAGGCCGGGGTCGTGACGGTGGCCCAGGTCGTGCCCGAAGCCGTGTCCACCGCCGTGACGACCGCCCCGGAGTTGTCCTCCGCGCCCACGAGGGTGACTGTGCCCATCAGGTTGTACGGGCTGGTCGGCGGGTCTGGCGCGGCGGGCGACATGGTGAAACGCAGCCTGGCCATGCCCGGCAGCACACTGACGCTGGTCTCGTAGTCGTCGTAGCCATCGGCCGTGACGGTCACCTCGTGCGTGCCCACCGGCACGGCGCTGACCGTGAAGGAGCCCGTGCTGTCGGTGGTCACGTCCGCCACGTCGCCGAAGTGGACCAGGGCCCCGGGGATCCTGGCATCGGTGAAGGTGTTGACCACCACCCCCGACACGTCTACGGTCGCGGTCCCGGGGATGAGTGACAGGTTCACATCCGGGCTCACGCCGCCGCCGGCGTCCTGCACGACCGTGGTCTCGACGGAGCCCGAGGTGACGAAGCCGTCCGCCTCGGCGGTCACGGTGCTGACGCCGATGGGGATGCCGCCGATGACGTACTGGCCCGAGCTGTCGGTGTACCCGGAGAGCTGCGTGGTGCCGCCGGTGGCGACATGCGTGAACTTCACCAGCGCCGACGTGATCGGCGCACCCGTGGAGCTGGTGACCGTGCCACGCACCGTCCCGGTCTCGGTCGTGTCCACCGGGTCCAGTTGGGCCGTGTAGAACGTCACCACAGTCATGCTGAGTTGGATCCACTCGGTGATCGTGGCATAGCCGGGTGCGGTGACGGTGACCGGCTGGGTAGGCGGGGAGCCGGTGCCAAACGGCACGCCGCGTAGGACCACGCTCTGCTCCTCGACCGTGACGGTGCCCCGCACGCCGCCCACGATGGCGGTCGCCTCGACAGTGATGTTCTCGTCGGTGGAGGTGTCCACAGCCTCCACCACCACGACGGCCGAGGTAGGCGTGGACGATGTGGGCACACTGGAGCAGCCGCTCAGGACAAGGGCGGCCAGCAGGCACAGGATGAGGGAGCGTCGTATCATGAGTGCGTCCCTGGCAGATGATCGGGCAGGCGTGGGCACTGGGTCTCCTATTCGGTCACGGCCGGGAAGATGAGCGTGACACCGTCGGAGACCAGGCACCGCAGCCAGTAGGCCTCCCAGGGCTGGCAGGCTTCGGCTAGCTGGTAGCCGACCGTCTGATCGTAGGCATAGATTCCGTCTTGCACCAGATGCGCGGCCACCGCCGCGTCCCAGGTGACGGGGTCGTTGGCTCCCTGCCGCACCTGCAGGCTGTCCAGCGTCACAATCGAGAGCCGCGGGCAGCCCACGAGGTTCCAGCCGGCCTTCACGTCCATCTCAAAGGTCTGCGCGGTGTCGGGCTGGAGACCCTCCAGGTTCACCGTCGTGTCGGCCGGGACACGCCACCAGTAGCCTTGCCCGGGGCTGTGGAACTCGAACTGCGGCCACAGCTCCCACTTGTTGTCGCCGGCCAGCAGGGGGTTCCACCAGGCCAGCAGCAGCTTCTCCAGCGGCACGCCCAGCACCTGAGTCAGGTCGGAAGACAGCGGCTTGAGCGGCAGTGACATCAGGTACAGGCCATTGACATCGTAGGCGAACGTGTGGCTGGCCGTGGCATGGCTGCCGGACTGCAGGAGGCACATGTACGAGTCCCAGCCGATGTTGCGGATGGCGGTGACCGACTGCCCTGCCTCGTTGGTGAAGGTGATCTCCACCTGCATGGGGCTGAGGTCGGTACTGGTGATGCGGCTGCCCCACACGCCGCGGTTCACGCTCACCCCCGCCAGGCCGTCGCCGCCGGTCACGTCCACCGAACCGGTTCCGTCGCCGACGATCGCGCCGTAGAGGTTGTTGCTGCTGGAGTCAAAGCCCCGTTTGGCGTAGGGGTACGCGTACTCGCCCCGCAGCCCTTCGACGTCAATCTGCACCGTAATCCGTTGGGCGCCGCCGACATTGTAGAAGGTCGGGATGAGGTAGCCTTCGCCGGGCGTGGCGCCGCTGGAGGAGATGGCGATCGCGTTGCCCTCTTCGGCGTACAGCTCAACACCGTTGGTGTAGTCCCAGTAGACCGTGGCGGCCGTGCCGCCCAGCGGCGTCTCGTCGCCGGCGCCGGAGGTCTGGTACAGCTCGCAGATCAGCGCCACGCTGTCTTCCAGCGGGACGTTCCAGGTGTAGAGCTTTTTGCCCACCTGCACGCTGGTATCCAGCACGTACTGCTGCTCGTACCACTCCACGAAGGGCGTGCCTTCCACCGTGGGCACGACGCTGGCGGCGATCTCCTTGAGCGACGGGATGTCACCGGCGAGGTCGGAGGTATAGGCCGCGTAGTACGCCGTGTTGAAGTCCTTGAAGAAGTCCTCGTTCTCGATGTAGCACTTCAGCCACGCCGCGCGCGCCATGGCGATGCGCCAGGCCAGCATGTTGGTGGCGCCGGAGGCCGGGTAGAAGGTGTTGTTGCCCAGTTGCTCCTGGTTCTCAGCTTCGTAGACCGACAGGCAGTAGAAGGGCCCCGGGTCAATCGGGTCGTAGCCGGGGGAGACCCCGGGCGTGGTCTGGATGACGTAGGCGGCCGCCCCGATGAAGCCTTGCTCCCACGCGTCGTAGTAGAAGATGGCGTCATCGTGGAAGGCGTTGAGCACCAGCATGAGCAGCACGTAGGTGTCTTCGGCGAAGTTGTCGGTCAGGGCCGGGAGGCGGATCTCATTGGCGCTGGTGTCGTAGACGCCCCCCTGGATGTCGGAGATCGTGGTGTCCTGGATGATCTTGACCGTGTTGCTGAAGGCCGGCGGCCCGTAGATGGACTTGGCCTTGGCGTAGGCCGTGGTGAGGTAGCTCTGGAGCGAAGCCTGCTCCGCGCTGGTCCACCCCTCGAACTGGAAGGTCAGGTTGTTGGCGGGGTCGCCGATGGCGGCGGTCGAGACGGTGGCCCCCGTCGCCCACAGCGACCGGGCCGAACGGCGGCCGCGCAGGCGCGACGACTTGCTGCTGGTGTAGCTGGCGCTTTGGCGCTTGGCGAGGTCTGTCTGTACGAGCTTGCCGTCGAGCGTATGAACCAGGGTCCGCGGGAAGCGCACCTCCCCCTTGTGCTTGGTCAGGTTCAGGTCCTGGATGTGGCTGTAGGTGACTGCGGCGCGGTGGAGCAGGTTGGGGTTGTGCTGGCGGTACGTCAGCAGGCCCTGGGTGCCCGCGGGGTTGGTCACCCCGGACCGATGGGGAATGACGATCGGGCCCATGGGCCCGTTGGCGCGGGTCGCGAAGCGCGTGTTGTCCGTGTTGCGGAAGCCGGCATGGCCGGCTCCGCTGCCCAGCAACAGCGCCATCAGAGCGATGAGCAGTGGGTGTCTGCTATGCATGGTCTCTCGGTACCCCCATGGGCTGAGGCTCACGCCCCCGCCCGCATTGTCCGTCGGCGCCTCCGGTGGCATGGTCCGAAGACGCGACGGCTCCTACCACCACGTCGAATACAGGTCGTCCAGAGCCTGCCAGTCCTCCACCCTCAGCAACTCCTCGCCGAGCGTGCTCGGCAGCCCGGCGCTCTCGTCCTCGGTCCGCTGGCGCTGGCCGCTGATGTTGCCCAGGCCCTGGTTGAAGCCGGTCTTGCCGCTGAACCCGCTCCCGAACACCTCGTAGCCCTGCGGCTGGCTGGTGGCCTGGTCTCTGGCCAGGCTACTGAAGGGGTCCCGGTAGCCGCTGCTGAGCGACGAGCCCAGGGATGAGCCATAGCGGCTCCTGCCAAAGCTCGTCAGGCTCGTGCCGGCGCGGTACCCGGTGAAGCTGCGCATGCTGCTACTGCCGCCGCTCATGCCGCTGCCCCGGCCGCCCACCCCGGTGTTGAACTGGGTGTCGAGCTTGAGCATGAATGTGTTGACCAGGTAGTTGTCATCCCCGGGGGTGAGACTGATGTCGCCCCAACGCGGGTCCGTGGCGCCCTGGCTGACGTTGCGAGCATAGCGGTAGGCAAAGGTCAGGTCAGCAAAACTGGCCAGCCGGTGGGTGTAGCCGACCTCGATCTGCTGCCGGGTGTAGTTGGAGGAGCCCACGTAGTCCGCCAGTTGCCCCGTGAAGGACACCTCGGAGGTGTCGCTCAGCGTGTACGCCACGCGCGCCTGTATGTCGGACAGGTCGTTGGGCACGATCCACATCTTCTGGCTGGAGCCGTAGCCGCTGTAGGTCGGGCTGGAGCCGGTCGTCAGGTTGTAGTTGAGCGCGAAGTTCCAGCGACTGCCCGGAGGGCGGTAGTTGGCGCCCAGACTCGTCGTGTTGTTGAGTACGCTGCCGCGATCCTCGTCCAGGTAGTCCGTCCTGTCGTTGGTGTAGGAGGCACTGAACGAGAGGGCCTCGCTGAGCATGTAGCTGGCACTGATGCTGCGGGTGGTCTGCGTGCTGTCGGTCAGGTAGCCGACGTTGCCGCCGCTGGTGTACTCCCGCTGCGACCAGCCGAGATCGAAGCTGAGCTTCTGCGAGGGGCTGTAGCGGATCGAGAGACGCTGGGAGTTGTCGGTGTAGCGGTCGGTGTCGTCCTCGTCCGTGTCGCTGCCGTCGTCGCCCCCGTCGCCGTTGTCACCGTCGGCGAGCAGCCGCGCGAGGGTGCTGGCGGAGCTCAGGCTGCTGCTGGTGTTGCCGACCGAGCTGGTCAGGGTCAGGTCGTAGTTGATATCGAGCTGGCTCCAGGGGCTCCAGTGGACCGAGACCTGGTCATTGGATGACGAGGAGCTGCTCGCATTGTCCAGCGCTGACGAGTCATTGCGGCTCTGGGTGAACGAGAACGACAGCTTGTCGCTGGGGCGGTAGCTGGCCGACCACTGCAACTGCTGCGTGTCGCTGCCGTCGCTGGTCGTCGAGTCCTCGGCGGACAGGTAGGTCTGGTGGGCCTGGTTGTAGCTGGCCGATATCGAGTAGGGCTTGCCCGTGGGCGACCAGTTGAGGCTGGTGTTGTTGTAGGTGTACTTGCTGTCGCTGCTGCTGCTGGCGTTGGAGAGCTGCTGGTACTCCCACAGCAGGATGGGCCAGTTGGGGAAGTCCAGACGGAGTTCCATGTCGCTGCGGCTCGTATCCACGCTGAGGCCGCTTGTCGTGCTGCCGTCTTGTGCCAGCTTCACCGCGCTGGTGCCCGTGTAGTACGTGCTCGAGCCGAAGGAGTAGCCCTCGCTGCTCTTCAGGCTCGAGTAGGTGCCGCCCAGGCTCACATGCTCGATCGGCTCCCAACTGGCGGAGAAGTCCAGCCCGCGGCTCCGCGTCGTATCGCTGACCGAGTCCATGTAGGTGAACGTCGGGGCGACATTGCGGTACTGGCCGGTGATCCTGAGCTTCGGCGTCATGTAACTCAAGCTCGTGCGCAGCGCATCGCCGGAGTTGGCGGTGCTCCCGCCGTCGCTCCGGCCATACTCGGCCTCCAGGCTCAACTGGGGCGAGAAGTGATAGAACATGTCCACGCCCAGGAGCGCGTTGTCGCTGACGGTCTCGTCGGTGCTCAGATCGTAGTAGTAGCGGATCGTGACCATGGATGTGGCCGGGACCGCACTGCGGAAGATGATGCGGCCGATCGAGCGGTAGGCGTCGTAGTCCACGTTCTCGGCCTTCTCGAAGCCGTCCACGAGCACCAGCAGGGCCTGCTCGATGACCTGCTGCTTCCCCTTGTAGATCACGGTCTTGCCGTTTTCGATGATGGGGCTGAAGTTGACATCGAAGGGGCCGGTGGAACCTGATCCGGTGAAGACGTCCTCCTGGTAGCCGACTGTGTCGCTGGCGTTGCCCTCCGGGTAGTCCTGCTTGATCATCGTCACGCCGACTTGCGCCCGGTTGTGCATGAGGGGCATCAGCAGGCGCGCCCCGTACAGCATGCTGCCTTGCGCGTCGCCGCCGGCCGACTGGTAGGTGACGGTGATGGACGAGGTGTCGGGGATGATGGTGGACTTCCCGCCCTCCACCTCGAAGTAGAGCTGGCCGGAGTCGTAATCCAGCTTGTAGTCCACCCCGAACTGCATCCGCTGCTCGTTGACCTTCACCGTCTCCGAGCCCTCCATGACCGGGGTGTAGGTCAGGAAGTAGGGCCCGGTGGTGTTGTTGCCGCTGATCGTCTGCTTCCGCGTGATGGACTTGGTGGTGGAGTAGAACCCCCGGAGCAGCCCCGGCCCGATCTTCTGATCGAGCTGCCACCCCTTGACGGACTCCGAGAACGAAGCGAACCCGTTGCCGGACAGGTCAATGTTCAGGTCGCCGTAGTAGACGGCCGTGCTCTTGCCCACGTAGCCCATGACGAAGCTGCTGGTGGAACTCCCGTAGCCGCTTGAGGAGAAGTCGGCCTTGAAGGCAAACTCCTTCCAGATGGGGCCTTCGAGACTCAGGCTGCTCTGGCGAATGAAGGAGTCCGTGTCCCAGCGCTGGCCCGAGTAGGCGGACTCGGAGCCCTGAACCAGGTTCTGCTGGAAGGTGAGGTCATTGGAGCCGTTGATCTGCAAGCCCTGGAACAGACCCCAGTCCTTGAACAGACGGTTCACGCTAGAGAACAGGTCAGCCGACGCCGGCGCCGCCGCCATCGTGGAGACGAGAAGCAGCAAGCTGGCCTCAGCCAGACGCAGAGACAACGATTTCATCGGCGCTCGCGGGTGTGCAGTGTATGGTTTGGACCGTGGCCTCTGCCCAAAGGTTCCGCCGGTGCCCCGGGTGCTGTTGCCATAGGAGCCTGTCCGGATGGCGAGGACAGGCTCCCAAGGTTGGCCATCACCGGAGTACCCGCAGTTGCGGGCAAGTGGCAGAACCCGCGCCTTGTCCTCGACCCTGAGCTATCGGGAATGCCCCCCTCACCTACGTGCTTCCCGACATTCCACCCCGTCCGCGCGAGGTCGCCACTCAGGGCGCCCGGTTTTGCTGCTCGCGCTCACCTGCCTCATCCACCCTCTTGCGGTTGGCTTCCTCGCGACCTAACAACGTCCTTCATGATACCTTCAACGAGTCCAGTCGCGACCTGCTGGGGGAGCTTCGCGCCTCCCTGATGCGCGATCTGCATGACCGCAGCATATTGCCGTGAGCTGGGAGGCGTCATGACAATCCATCTGGCCCCGATCGCAAGGTGAAGCAGGACATGGCTGAACGACCCCATCGCAGGGATGGGCTCCTCGAATGACGGTGGGGGCTCCCATAGCAGCACCTCGGGCGGACCGACCAGTCCCCCCTTGACCTCGGCTGTGAGGTAGTACTCCTGGGCGTTCTGACGCACCGCAACGCCGAAATCCACCGCAAGCTCCAGCACGGCGTCTACACCCAGGGACTTCACAAGTGGACCGCAGTCGAGACCTCCCCCGCCCTCTTGGCGAACGTAGGTTAGGCCCTTCACTGGGCTGTACGCATCAGGCGGCACCCCTGTCGCAGCAAGGCTCCGGTAGACTGGGTCCACGACCACCTTCTCGACTGGGATGAACTCGACAACTGGCGGCGCCTTCTTGGCCGCCTCCCGGAAAGCAACGACGAGTTCGTCCATGAGTTCCCTGTGGGTGTTGGTCTGGGGTGCAGTGGAGCACTTGCCGACGAGCGCCACTAGTGCCACCTTCTTGACGTTCGCCACTCTGACCACGCGCGCTCTCTCCTGTTGGGAGGGGGGGGGGCACCCACAGAGCAAGCAGACCCCCACGGCGACTGTGCTCATACACCAGACCACTGCGGACGTGCGCACATTCATGTTACCCTCCCGAAGCGCTTGGGTCGTAGCCGCGCGTAGCCGGCCATCGAGCCGGCAACCCAACTCTGACTTCCATCATCGCCTACTGAAGTCTGGGTATGTAAGGAAACACTCAGGCGGTGGGTGCCGCGTCGTGTGCGGCAGGCCCCGCCGCTGGCCGTGGAGCCCGCCGCACA
>JAJFUB010000076.1 GCA_021372615.1 bacterium
CAGATCGGCAGTTGCGCAACGACAGGCGGGGTACGAGCCCCCGCCCTACAATGGCCGCCGCCACAATACAGGAGACACCATGAACCTGCTCTATCTCAGTCGTGCCGATGTCGAGAGCCTCAACATCGGTCTGCCCGCCATCATCGAGGTTGTCGAGGAGGGGTTCCGGCTCAAGGGCCTGGGCCAGACCGAGATGCCGCCCAAGACCTCACTGCACCCGCATGACCCGACGACCTTCCTGAACGCCATGCCCGCGTACATTGGCGGGGACGTGAAGGCCGCGGCGATGAAGTGGGTCGGCGGGGCCGATGACAACTACAAGCAGGGCCTGCCCACCATCACCGGCCTGCTCATCTTCAACGATCCGATCACAATGGTGCCCCTGGCGGTCATGGACTGCGCGTGGCTGACGATGATGCGCACCGCCGCCGCGAACGCCGTGGCGATGAAGTACCTGGCGCCCCGGCACGTCGGAGTCGTGTCGGTCATCGGCTGCGGCGTCCAGGGGCGGGCGAACCTGCGCGTCATGGCGCTGCAGTACCCGTCCATCCGTGAGGCTCGCGTCTACGACATCAACCCCGACGTCCTGGCCCGCTGTGTGGCTGAGGCGCCAGTCGAGACCGGCCTGAACATCGTCCCGGTCGCCAGCGCCGAAGCCGCCGTGCGCGACGCCGACATCGTCGTCACCGCCGGCTACATGCCGCCCAACCCCACGCCGTACATCGAGAACGAGTGGCTCAAGCCGGGTGCCATGGCCGCTCCGGTGGACTACAACGTGGCCTTCCAGAGCGAGCTGTGCCAGCGCGTGGACAAGCTCGTCACCGATGACATCGGCCAGATGAACTACTACCGCACTAAGGGCTACTTCGAGGGCGTGCCTCAGGCGTGGGACCTGGGCGATGTCGTCGCCGGCACGAAGCCCGGCCGGCAGACCGATGGGGAACGCACGATGTCCATGTGCATGGGCATCGGCATTGATGACGCCGTGACCGCCAAGCTGATCTACGAGACGGCCCGGGCCCGAGGGGTCGGGACGCAGCTACCGCTCTAGACCGGGAGTCGCGTGGGGCCGCGTGTCCTCACGCGGCCAGTCGGACGGATGCGCGCGTGAGGACACGCGCGCCCACGCGACACTCAGGAGGGGACAGCATCATGCCACTTCGCACCGTTGAGTTAGCCGGAACGCCCCTCGCCATGGGGCGGCAGTACGGGGAGGAGCTGCGTGAGGAAGCGCGCGCGATGGTCGGGACGCGGCTGGAGTTGGCGGCCCAGACCGCCGCGGAACTGCAGCCGGCGCGCGATCTGCAGTGGTGCCTGGATGTAGCCGCTGACGCCGTGCCGGCGCTGGAGGCGTACTCGCCGCCGGTGTACCAGGAGCTGCAGGGCATCGCGGAGGCGACCGGCCTGTCGCTGCCCGAGTTGGTGATCGGCAACGGCTGGACGGACTTCCGCGATCTCCTGAAGGCCCGGGGGGCCAGCCACAACTGCACCTCGATCGCGGCGGGCGCACCCCTGACCGCCGATGGGCACACGCTGGTGGCACAGACGTGGGACATGAACCATTCGGCTGCGCCCTACCTCGTGGTCGTGCGACGCCGGCCGGACGACGGGCCGCGGACGCTGTCACTGACGACCGCGGGCTGCCTGTCGCTCATCGGCATGAATGAGGACGGCCTCGCCATCGGCAACACGAACCTCACGCCGACTGACGCTAGGCCGGGCGTGTTCTACCTGGCGCTAATCCACGAAGCCCTGCGCCAGCGGACCCTCGACCGCGCTGCGGCGGCCATCACCGACGCTTGCCGCATGTCGGGGCATTACTACTACCTCGCCGACGCCGCAGATCGGTTTGTGGGGCTGGAGACGATGGCCACGCGCCATGCGGTCATGTCGCTGACCGACGGGCGCATCTGCCACACGAACCACTACCTCGACCAAGCGCAAGCCACCAGCGGCATGGCGACCACTCCAGGGGCGAGCAGTCTGTCACGCCAGGAGCGCGGCTCGGAACTGATGGCGGGGCTGCGATGGGATGTCACGAACACATCTTTGTCACAAGTTCTGTCCGACCATCGTGGGGAGAACTGCATCTGCCGCCACGTCCAGGAAGACACGCCCTGGGCCAGCCTGGCGGCCGTGGTCATGGAGCCGGCGACACGTCAAGTGTGGGTCTGGGCCGGTCCGCCGTGTGAAGGAGACGTACAGTGCCTTGAGCCTTAGCAGAGCCCGACGGTGCGGGGATTCCCTGTACTAAGGCCGCCCAATATGTTATTGAGTTATCATATTCCACGTGCTGGGGCCTGTTTCCACAGGGTTATCCACAGCTCTCCACAGCCGCACGTGAATCAGGGCTGAGCCCGCGCCGGCGACACCTGGCCCGGCCTTGACACGGTGCCGAGGCTCTTTCTGCACTCCGATAGGATGCTCTGCGTACCCGACCCGGACGTCTCTCATCACACCCCCACATGACCGCGGCCTCACTCACTCCCGGATGCCGTTCACAATTGCGTCACATATTTCGCCGGATGGCGGCGGACACCCCAGAATCGCCCTCTTCCCCGCCTCGCCGCGGCACGCACAGCGCCCGATGAGCAGGTCCGCCTCGGAGGCCGGGCCGGCCCCGATCAGCACTGTCAGCGCCTTCCCCTCGCACCACTGCTCCTTCGCGCTCTGCAGGCCCTGGAAGAGACTCTCCATGCAGACGCTGCAGGCTTTCTCGCTGAGGATGCGCAGACCCGGGAAGGCTCGCGCCAGCGCCTCATGCGGACGCACGAAGCGTCGGCGATAGGCCTCGGGGCTCTCTCCCAGCAGCTCGATGGCGGCTTCATCGGCCACGCCGACGCCCAGGCGGGCACTCTCGCGGACGACCCGGACTTGCACGGGGTCAATCCCCATCAGCCGGCAGGCCGTGGCGTCCAACGCGACCGGGTCGGTCGAGGCCGCCAGCAGGCCCCACGGGAACGGATCGGCGTTGCCCGGTCCCATGCCCTCGTAGCCGATCGTCCCGTCCAGCACGTTGACGGTCACCAGGGGCGCGATCACGGTGTTCATCGCCGCGAGGGCGGCGTGCAGGTCCATCTCGTGGAACCGTTTCTTGTCCACCGGACGCAGGCAACCCTTGAGATTCTTCAGGGTGATGGTGATAAGGGCATTGAAGTGTGTCTTGGGGATCGGAACGTTGATGACGGCGTCGGCCTCGTAGAGGTGCTCGGACACGCCGATGGTCTCGGGCAGGGCGTCGTGGTGCGGCTGGAGCAGGCGGTACGGCCCGGAGTGGAAGAACACGAGGCGGGCCCCGGTACGGCGCGCCACGTCGGCCATGCCCGTCTGCTCGAAGTACTCCGTGCCGTCGGTCATGCCCCAGTAGGCGCCATCGCCGATGGTGACCTGCGCGGCGCCCTGATCCAGGGACCAGCGGCACAGGGCCTCGATCGTGCGGGCCGAGGTGTAGCCCTGCCCGCCGTGGAGGTTGGGCTTGAGCAGCACGCGGTCGCCGGTGCGCACGCAGTGGTCCTGGCCGATCAGGGCCAGGGCGCGGTCCACGGCGGCAACGAGGGCGTCAAGGGGCTCTGAGGGGGCGGTGACGAGGCTGACCTGGGACATCGCGTGCCAATCCGCGGGCGTGGGGGTGCCATACCGAATGAGAGAGCCACTTCGCCGTTGGGCCTGCGCCTCCTGCGTTCCTGCATTGATTTTCCGCCGCAGGCTGTGCTAACTTAGTGTCTGGTCAGGCCGCCTCGGAGGAGCGGGGCGACCTGCAGGACGCGAGGACAGGAAGTGTGACGAAGTTGCCTGAACCGTATTCGACCGGAGTATCGTTTCTTGATGAGCTGCTCGGCGGGGGCTTGCAGCCGGGCACGTTGACGGTAGTGCGCGGCGCTACCGGGGTCGGCAAGACGCAACTGGGCCTGAGCTTCTGCCAGGCCGGACTGGCCCAGGAGGGCCAACGGGGCTTCATTCTCGACATGGGTTCCCGAGGGGACACACAGCAGCACGCGGAGTATGCCCGCCGCCTGTTCGGGTGGGAGCTGCGCCAGGGCCGGGTGGACCTGAGCCACCTGTGGAACGGCTTTCAGCCGGTGGACTACCTGAACCCGTTTGGCTACGTCGGCAAGCGGGTGCTGCGCGATGAGATGAATGACGAGCAGTGGCGGGCCTGGAAGCTGACGGTCAACGAGAGCCTGCGCCAGGTGCTGGCCCACTGCTACTACCACTTCGTGCATGGCGTACGGCGGCAGCTCGTGGATGGCATCGAGCCCTTTGACAGGGCCCGGGAGTCGGCGCAGGTTGACCTGTTCGAGTACATCCTGCACCAGATCGTCCGCAAGCCCCACGACTGGGTGGCCCGCGACCTGTTCCAGGGGCGATGGCAGGCAGTCCGGGATCAGGTGATGGCTCACCCGTACAACGCTTCCGAGATCGCCACGGTGTTCCTGCAGACGACCCCGGAGACCGAGCTGCACCAACTGATTGCCGCCCAGACGATGGAGGACGACCTGACGACCAATGCCACGACGATCATCCTGATGGGCCGCCTGCCGTCGGCTGAGCGCGTCGAGCGTGGCGTCTTCGTGCTCAAGCATCGCGGCTCGTGGTGCAGCGATGAGATCGTGAAGTTCCGCCTCACGGCGCATGGGCTGGAGGCGGTCTGAGCCCCCTCCCGTTGCGGAGGGGGGGGACGGCGACGGCGACCTACCCCCGGCCCTACGGGCCGACCCCTCCCTGGAGGGAGGGGTGAGGAAAGGGACCATGACTACCGCCCGCGAACAGATCCATGTCTCACGCGAATGGCTCGACCTGGCAAAGCGGCTGCCGGCGAGGGGGCGCGTGCTGGTGGTCGGGGCTTCGGACTCGGGCAAGACGACCCTGTGCCGGTGGCTCATGTCCAAGCTGCCGATGGAGGCGCGGCCGGCTTTGGCCGATGCCGACACCGGGCAGTCGCAGGTCGGCCCTCCCGGCTGCGTCGGCTGGCGCTTCGCGGGCACCCATGACTTCGGGTTCTTCTTCGCGGGCGACACCACGGCCGCCACCTGCCCGGTGGCGACGCTCGCGGCCACGTTCCGGGCCGTCACCGCCGCCGAAGCCGCCGGGGCCACGGTCGTGCTCGTGGACACCAGCGGCTACATCGGGGGACGGGGCGGGTTCGACTACAAGTGTGCCAAGGTCGAGGTGCTGGCTCCCGCCCATGTCATCGTCCTGGGCGATAGCCCCGAGATCAAGCGCCTTCTGGCGGCCTGGCACAATGACGATCGCGTCACCATCCACCGCCTCTCCCAGTCCGAGCGCCTGCAGCAGAAGACCCGCGAGCAGCGCACCGCGTGGCGCACGGAGAAGTGGGCCGAGCAGTTCGCCGGCGCGGATCTGCGCCGCATCAGCCTGCAGGGCAAGGCGATCAGCGGCCTGCCGACGGCGGCCGAGCTACGGGCGCGGAGTCTGAGTTTCTCAGACCTGCAGGGGCTCCTGGTAGGCTTCCATGACCGGCAGCGGCGGGGGGTGTGCCTGGGCCTGCTGCACTCCCTGGACCTGCGCGGGCAGGAACTGCTCGTTCGCGCGCCGGCGCAGGCCGAGGAGGCGGCGGGCCTCGCCTTCGGCCTGCTACGGGTGGCGGCAGACGGGCAGGAACTGGGCCGCATCGTCTAGCCTGTGTCGTACGCACGATCCCTGCTGTGCAGGATGCAAACGTCCCCCTGAGGTCTCCCCACCATGTCCAAGCAGATGGTCGCCGACCTGCAGCCCAACCAGACCGTGTCCAGCTTCTTCGCGGTCAGCCAGCGCAGCTTGATCCCCTTCAAGAACAAGAGCGGTAGTTACCTCGACCTGTTGCTGAGCGACCGGTCGGGCAGTGTCATCGGCCGGGTGTGGGATGGGGCCGAGCAGATCGCGGAGGTCTGCCAGCCGGGCTCAGTGGTCAAGGTCGAGGGGCGGGTGGACGAGTACCGGGGCAAGCTCCAGATCATCGTCGAGGACGTGGCGCCCGCCGAGCCGGGCGAGTACGACCGGGCCGACATGCTCGAAGCCGCTGCCCGCGACACCGGCGAACTGCTGTCGGAGGTCTTCGAGTTCCTCGGCCAGGTCAGCAACCCGTACCTGCGACAACTGCTGGAGAGCTTCTTCGGGGATGACGCCTTCGTCCAGGCCTTCGCCGAGGCGCCCGGGGCCAAGCGCCAGCATCATGCGCACCTGGGCGGCCTGCTGGAGCACACCGTCAGCGTGGTCAAGCTGCTGAGCACCGTGTGCGAGCTGCACCCGCAACTCGACCGCGACCTGCTCATCGCCGGGGGGCTGCTGCACGACATCGGCAAGCTTGCCGAATTCGACACCGGGGTGACGATCGAGTACACGGACATCGGGCGGCTGGTCGGCCACATCGTCATCACCGACCGCTGGGTACGCGAGCGGATCGCGCAGATCCCCGACTTCCCACCCGAACTGGACAACCGGCTCAACCACGTGCTGCTCAGCCACCACGGGCAGAAGGAGTACGGGGCGCCGATCGTGCCGATGACCGCCGAGGCCTGCGCCCTGCACTACGCGGACAACCTCGATGCGCACGTGCAGTACTTCGTCCACGAGATCAGCAAGGGCGGGGCTTCGGGGAACAGTTGGACGGAGTACCAGAAGCTCTTCGACCGGTACCTGTATATCGGGTCGCCCGAGGCGCCGCGTCCGGACCCGAACGAGCCCGGGCAGCCGTAGGCGCGGCGCCTACAGCGTCAGGTCGAGTTCCCCCAGCCGTCGCAGATCGTCCAGCACCGAGGCCAGCGCCTGCAGGGCCTCCGGTGTTACCCCGCTGTCGGGCACCTCACGGTTGCCCACCATCGTCAGCGCCACCTGCGGCCCCAACTCCCACTTCGGCTGCGTGTTGTACCAGAAGTTCCCGGCGATGAGGAGCTGCACGGGGCGCGTGCCCGTGGCCACGAAGCGTGGCTGCTTGGGCTCGATGTAGAACTGGTTCTGGCCGAAGTACACGCGCCCGGCGTAGTCGCGGATGTCCATGGCGGGCTCCTGCGTCAGCGTGTGCATCTTGGGGCCCTGCAGCGTCACAGTCCCAGCCGGCTGCCCCTCGGCGCCCTCGAGCAACACGTGCGTGTCGCTCTGCTCGTTGTAGAAGTCGCTCATCACGATGCTGTGGTTGTCGCGGAGGTGCAGCGTGGGGCGGGTGATGGTCGCCAGCCGCGTCTGGAAGCCGAGGAAGCCATCGCGCGGCTCGCTTGTTCCCTCGACTGTGATCGTGCCTTCATACGAAGTGCGGAAAAGAACCGTCGCCCGCGCGGAGTTCGTGAAGCGCAGATTGCCCTGCACGTGCTCTCCCTCGATCACGCTCCCGGCCGGGAGGTTCTCGAAGCGCAGCCCGTGCACGTCCGGCTGCTTCTGGTACATGCCGTAGCCGAAGAACTCATCCAGCACCAGGCGGCAGGGCGCGTTGGGCGGCGACGTGACCAACACGTCCGCCCCGTGCTGCGAGGGGCCGTTGTCGTGGTGGCCCAGCGACAACCGGGAGAGCGTGACATCGCGCACGCCGTCCACAGTCATCATCGGCTCGCCTGGCGCACCCCGCCACAGCAGCGTACACCGAAAGCCCGCCCCGCCGACAGCATAGTCCCGTCCCGTCACGCGCAGCGTCTTCGTGATGACGTACGACCCGAGCGGCAGATACGCCAGCGCCCCCTGCCCCGCGGTCCGCGCGGCGTCAATGGTCGCCTGCAGGGCCGCAGTGTCGTCCGTCTTGCCGTCGCCCTTGGCGCCGAAGTCCTGCTTCGCGTCGAGCAGGCGGCCAGGGGTGGCGGCCTGATCGGTGAGGAAGGACTGTGTGGCGGACCTGATCTGTCCCTGGCGCTGGCCGGGCGGGATGACGTACACAGTGGCCGAGGCCGGGGCCGTCACGAGGCGGCTCTGCTCGGACGGGGCGTTGTCGGCGATGAAGAGCTTTTGGCCGCCGCCGATGGACACCGGGGGCGTGGTCATGTCCGCCCGGGAGAAGGCGCAGTCGAACAGCAGCACGGGGCTGCCCCCGAGCACGACCGCCGGGCCGGGCTCGGTCCAGTCCTGCACCTGACAGTCCTGAATGGTCAGGGGAGCGATGCTGAAGGGGACCTCGATGAAGCGGCGCGAGCCCACCGACGTGCAGCGACGGACGGAGCTGCCGTGCTCGCTGCCGATGATGATGTCACAGGTGCTGCTGCGCTCGAAGTGGCAGTTGCGGGCGTAGAAGTTCGCCTTGTTGTCCCTGATGCCGACCCCGCAGCGGCGAAACTCGCAGCGGTCCACCGTGTTGTCGTAGTCGTTGAAGGTCAGGAAGCCCAGGGCGGTGCCGCAGTCCTCGAAGAGACAGTTGCGGTACAGGATCTCCGCCGAGGCCAGCTTCTGCTGGTTACCCACGCGCAAGCCGAAGCCCCGGAAGCGCCGGAAGGCCTCGTGCTCGTGGCGGATCTCCGTCTCGAAGCGGCAGTCGGAGGCGTGGTCGAAGCCCACCGACGCCTTCCCCGCCCCGTCCCAACTGAGGCCTTCATAGCGGCTGTAGGCGATGCCGTTGCTGCGGAACATGATCCCGCCCTCGGCGCCGTCCCACACGAGCCGTGTGTCGCGGCCATGGCCCACGATCAGATTGCCGATCGAGGGCCCTTTGAAGACGAGGGTCTGGGTGAGGCGGTACGTGCCGGGTGGCAGGTAGACGCTCTTGGGGTTGGCGGGGCTGTCCAGCGCCGCCTGCAGGGCAGCGGTGTCATCGGCCGCGCCGTCGCCGACCGCGCGCGGCGTGACGTCTGTCTTCACGTTGATCCAGTCCGACCGCTCCTGCCAGTTGAGGCTGGGGATGTCCGTGGCGGCCTGGAGGACAGCGGCACAGGTCAGCAGCAGCGACAGCGGGATCAGGGCGCGCATGGCAAGACCTCCGGCGCGGTGGGATCGTCCGCGGGCCTAGACGTGACTGTTCCGCCTCACTATCTCGTCCTGTAGCTCCGCCGACAGGGCGGTGAAGAAGTCGCTGAAGCCGCCGATGCGCACCACCAGGTCACGGTGGGCGCGGGGGTTCCGGCGTGCGTCCAGCAGCGTCTCGGTGGACACGCAGTTGACCTGAAGCTGCAGCCCCCCGCGGTCCATGACCGTCTTGATGATCGCCCTCAGACTATCGCGGGTAGCGGTCCCCAGCGGCTGGAGCATGAGGTTGATGGCGACCCCGCCCATGAAGGGCACTTGGTCCCAGCAGGTGGCGGAGAGCATGGCCGCGGTCGGGCCGTGGATTTCACACCCCTGCACGGGCGACGACGCCGCGGCCAGAGCGGTATGGGCCCGGCGCCCGTCGGGCGTCGCCGGGGTCTCCTGACCCTTGCGCACGTGCTCCAGGTACGAGTACGCGCCGGGGATGGCCCTCCCGCCGAGCAAGGTGACGATCCCTTCGCACGAGGCACGCGCCAGTTCCGTGACCTGCCGCATGAGCCCGTCCGTTACCGGCTCATTGTTGCCGAAGTGCGGGAAGCGGTTGAGGATTCTCTCGCGCAGAACCCCATGGCCCGCGAAGTCGTCCATGACGATCTGGTGGAACCCAGCCATGGTCAGTGCGTTCTCGTCGAAGACGAGAGTCCCGATGGCCGCCAGGGAGTCCACGACATTGGCCAGACCCAGGAAAGTCGGCATGATGAAGTTGTAGGTCGCCCCGCCCTCGTCTACGCCTTTGCCGGCCTGGAGGCAGTCGCTTACCAGACAGGAGGAGAGCAGGTTGTCGGTACCGTTACGGGAGCGCTCCAACTGCCAGAGCATCTGGGTGCGCATGTCCTCCAGCACCCGGGCCCGCAGGGTCTGCCCGAAGGCCGCCATCAGTTCCGTCAGGTCGGCGCACGCCTGGTTGTCCCGCATGACTTCCAGCAGCACGGCGGGCGTGTTGATGACCGGGCTGAAGACCCACGAGCCAGACTGCCCACACGCGGTGATCTCCACGCACGAGCTATGTACATAGTTGCGGGCATGGGCCTCCGGCATCCCTACAGCCATCAGCCCGCACGTGATGGCGGTGTCGTTGAAGAGCGCGGGATGGGAGTAGCCCCGGATCAGGAACTCCACGGCCAGGTCGAGCAGTTCGTCGGGGGTCTCGTCGTGAACGCACAGCCCGATGCTCGGGTAGGCCATGCGGGTGTGCGCGATGCTCTGCAGGAACAGGGCGGTCAACTCGTTGTGGACCGCCCTGCCCTCTGCGTCGCGCCCGCCGACCATGAAGCCGACCGCGGAGCCCTTCGGGTGGCAGACGGAGTAGAGCAGGCAGAAGCAGTCTATCAGCTCGAGCGCGCTCTCGGGGGTCAGCCGCCCCGCTGCGACATCGGCGCGATACAGGTCGAGGAGAAACTGGTCCGGACGCCCCAACTGGTAGTCGCCCCAGAGCATGAAGGTGTAGAAGTGGATGCTCTGCAGGGCTTCGCGGAAGGTCTCGGCCGGCCGCGCCGGGACCTTCTCCAGGATGTCGGCGATCTCCCGCAGTTCAGCGGCGCGCTCGGGCGGCGCCGTTTCCGCCAGGGCGCGGGCGTGCTCGACGTACCGCCCGGCCATCCGCAGCAGGGCCTGCAGCTCGATCAGACAGCCGCAGTAGAACTCGTCCTTGGCGGTGCTGTCAGGCCGCTGGGGGTCAAGGTCCTCGCGGCGCTGCTCGATCTCGGCGATCAGCCCCTCGACACCCACCCTGATGAGCTTGCCGTAGTCCATGGCCATGTGGTCGTAGATGCCGCGGACCGGGGGGATGCAGCCGGCCATCTCCCCCATCTTCGCCATCCGGGCCTGCTCGCTCTCGGTCAGCGCGGAGTTGTCGGGGGCGCCGACGATCAGTTCGAGGTCGTTGATGACGACCGCATTGTGGTCCATGCGGTAGGCGCGGCTGGCGCAGCGGCGCAGCCGCGTGGTCGGCTGACCCGCCGAGGCCGCCCACCCCTCCCACAGTAGCAGCTCCCGGCGCGGGCCCCAGGTGTTCTGCGGCAGCTCCGCCATCATCGGGCTCGCGAGGGTCTGCTCGCGGAGCGCGGCTATGCGGCTGGTGGGCTCCATGATCTGCATCGTCAGCTCCCGAGTGTGCGAGGCAGGCGCGGCGCCACGGGCTAGCGGCGTCCGGCGACTTCGTCATCGAGCCGGTCACAGGCGCCCTGCGCGAGGGCATCGTCTCCCGCCAACTGCCGCAGGGCCGGCAGTTGGGTCGTGAGGCTGGCGCGGGCGCAGTCGGCGGCGATGTGCTCGACCATCTCACGCAGCGCAAGGCTCTGCAGAGCCGCGCCACCCGACTGGCCGTCGAAGGCCGCGGCAATGTCGTCACAGAAGGCGTGCATGGCCCGCGAGCGCTCGGCGGCACAGGCCCGGCCGGCGTCGGTCAGCAGCAGCGCCTGCAGCTCGTCCTTCTTCGGCAGCCACTCGACCATGCCGCTGATCGTCTCGGCGAACGGCATCTCGCGGCCCGCACGGATCGTGATGAAGCGCCACGTAGCGACGTAGCCGAAGTTGGCGTCAATCAGGTCGGCATCGCCCAGGACACGGTTCTCGATGGGGTGATCCGGGGTGTTGTCGCCCGAGTGCAGCGCGATGGCTGCCACGATGGGCGCGCGCAGGCCGTCGTGCACCCCCAGCTCGTGCAGGATCCCGTCACTCTCCTCGGCGCCGAGGCGCGCGTGCTCTCGCCCCTCGGCCTTGCAGATGTCGTGCAGCAGGGCCGCCGGCTCGACGATGGCCGGGTCGGCGCCCTCTCGCTCCCCTAGCGCCAGCGCCAGACTGCGCACGCGGTAGGTGTGTTCGTGGGTGTAGCCGGGCCAGTGGAAGCCCTCCCATTGCGGGGGCCAGTTGGCCAGGCGGTCGGCGATGATGGTCTCAATGCGGTCCAGAGCGATGCGGGGAAGACAGTCCACGAGTCAGTGTCACCACGTTTCGTCAGAGTTGAGTCGGCCTCAGGTGGGGCCTGGGGGCAAGGCATGTGCGAAGGGAGGAGCGCACCTGCCGCCAACCTCAGCCGGGCTGTAGTGCGGGCTTCCAGCCCGCCCGAGGTAGAGCCGGGCCTCGGGGCGGGCTGGAAGCCCGCACTACCACCGAGGGGGACACGTGCCCGCCTCACCGTTCCCGTCTCACTGTTCCCGCCGTTGCCGTCCTTGCCCTGCCCAGCCTCCAAGGGCTATAAGAATAGCATCTTTGGGGCGGAATGCGTAGGAGATGATGGGATGAAAGTGACGGTTGGCTTCGCGGCGCTTGTGGTCCTGTTCGGGGTGCTGGGCGGGCTGATGTCGAGTCTGCTCGGCATCGGCAGTGGCATCATCATGGTGCCAATCCTCAGCGCCCTGTGGGAGAAGACGGTCCCCGAGGCCCAGAAGGTCGCCCAGGGCACCGCGCTGGCCATGATGGTGCCGATGACCATCGCCGGCGCGCTCAGCTACCACTTCGGCGGCCAGCAGACCGACCTGCGGTTCGGGCTCCCGATGGTCATCTGGTGCCTGGTACTCGCCTTCATCGCGCTGGCGGTACCCCTACGGGTGTTCCCGTTGATGGGCATGGAGCAGGCGCTGGGCTATGTGAACTGGAAGTATGTTGCCATTCTGTCAGTCGGGGCTGTGATCGGCAGCACGTGGATGGGCGCGCCGTTGGCGCTGGTGCTGAAGGTAGACGTCCTCAAGAAGCTGTTCGGCCTCTTCATCATCATCGTCGGCCTGCGGATGATCGGCGGGTTCGGGCTGATCGGTGGGCTGATCGCGCGGATGTTCGCCAAGGCGTAGGGCGGGCTATGAGCTGCCCGAGGCCGCAGATGATCCATGGGCTCTGCAGGAGGCGAGTCATGCGGAACTTCATCGCTGTTCTGCCCGTGTTGCTGCTGTGTCTGCCGGCGTTAGCCCGCGAAGTCACGCTGACGGTGCGCAACCATACGGGAGTCGCGCTGACCGGACAGCCCGTGCGCGGCGGCGTGCCCTTTGCCCTAGGGGAGCTGAAGGAGCCCCAGGCGCGGCTGCTCGATGCGCAGGGAAAGCCCCTCCCCTGCTCGGCGCGGCCCCTCGCGCGGTGGTATGACGGCAGCATCAAGTGGCTGTTGGTGGACACGCAGGTGAGTCTGGGGGCGGGTGAGGAGAGGAAGCTGAGGCTTCG
This sequence comes from bacterium, assembly GCA_021372615.1. Taxonomy (NCBI): domain Bacteria; species bacterium. The sequence goes on from JAJFUB010000076.1 coordinate 13,090, forward strand.
CGTGGGCGCGGACGTCCCGGACGCGCCAGCGGCCGGTCCTGGAAGTCCCGGCCCACGCGACACGACCGGCCCGCGCGGCGTGAAGCTCGAGGAGCGGCCCGACCAGGTCGTCGTGGACACCGGCCCGGCCCGGTTCGTCTTCTCCCGCAAGGCCTTCGGCTGCCCCTCGGCCGTCTGGCTCGACCGCAACGGGGACGGCAAGGCTGAGAAGCAGGCCACCGGCGGCCCGGCGCAGTTCGTGTGCGAGGTCGAGCACACGCCCCCGGGGCCGCCCAATGAAGAGAACTGGCTGCGCGACGCCGCCAGCGGCGCGCGTGAGGCCTTCACCGCCCGGGCGGACGCGGACTACCAGGTGGCCGTCGAGAATGCCAATCCCCTCCGCGCCGTCGTCAAGATCAGCGGCTGGCTCACCAACGACGGCGGCCGCAAGCTCATCCAGTACGTCATCCGCGCCCATGCCTGCGCCGGGAAAGCCGAGCTGACCCTCTGCCCCACCTTCATCTACGCCGGCAAGCCCAAGGAGGACTTCATCCGCGCGCTGTGGCTGCGCTTCCCACGCGCGGCCGACGGCGGCGCGACATGGGCGCTCGGCGGCCAGACGCGCCATGAGGGGGCGCTGCCGGATAAGAGCGCCGTGAGCCTCACGACCATCGGCCCCGAGAAGATCTACCACATGGCGCCGTACGACCAGGACAAGACCGTGACGTACACGGTCACGCAAGACGGCAAGCAACTCGCCGAGGGGAAGGAAGCGGCTGGCTGGGCGCGGCTGGCCGACAAGGCAGGGAGCCTCGAGTTGGCCGTGCGCAACTTCTGGCAGATGCACCCCAAGCAGCTCAAGCTGGAGCGCGGCGGGGCCGGCGTCTACCTGTGGCCGGACCAGGGCGGCAAGGTGCTCGACTTCCGCCGCCGCTATGACGAGGTCGAGAACACGTACCACTACGATCTGAGCCTATGGGAGTTCGGCGGCGAGGGGGTGGGCGTCACCCATGAGATCGCGCTCCGGTTCGGCGGCCCCGCGGACGACACCGCCGCCGCGCTGGGGGCGTCCCTTGACAACCCGCTGCTCCTGCAGTGTGACCCGCAGTACCTCGCGGACACCCGGGCCTTCGGCAACTTCGCGCCCGCCGATCACCAGCGCTTCCCGCACCTGGAAGCCGTGCAGGATGTCGGCGTGGCGTGGCTCCAGCGTAACCAGCGGCAGTTCCACTGGGACGGGATGATTGACTACGGTGACACGCTCTTCCACGGCTACAACACCCCCAGCCATTACGGCTACATCCAGCCGAAGGGCTGGTGCAGCCGGGGCTACGTGGGCTGGCTGAATGACGACGGGGGCCTCACCAACGGGCTGTTCGTGCAGGCTCTGCGCACCGGGGACTACGACACCTTCCGCACCGCCGCCAACATGGCCCGGCACTCGATGGATGTGGATACCTGCCACTACTGCGCGGAGGAACCGCGTTACGTCGGCGGCGGCCACCGCCATGACCAGCAGCACTGGGGCAACGGCTGCCGGGGCTACGGCACCGCCACCCACGGGATCATTGACTACTACCTGCTGACCGGCAACGAGCGGGCGCTCGATGTCGCCCGCGAGACCGCGCAGTACCATGACACGGGCTACCAGACCGAGGACGAGGACACCTTCGGAGGCATGATTCGGTTCTGGGAGATCAGCGGCGAGGAGCACTGGAAGCAGCGCGCCGACGAGTTGCTCGCCCAGGAACTCGCCCACCCGGCCTCGCCCAAGTGGGCCTTCGCCACCACCGGGCACTTCCGCATGGTCCTGAACACCAGCGCCGGGCTCATGTACTACCTGAGCGCCGTCCCGCCGGCCGATGCGGCGAACCTGCGCGAAGCGATCCTCAACACCCTCACGGCCAACCGCGACGCCTACATGAGCTCGTGGGAGGATGCGGGCAGCTACCTGCCGCTGCTGCTGGTCGCGCTGGCCTGCGACATCAGTGGCGACCCCAAGGACACGGAAGTGTTGGCGGCGCTGCTGCAGCGGCTGCGCCTGCCGCTGAAGGAGGAAGTGCCGCCGGACTTCCTGACCACGCTGCGGACGATGCCCTTCGAGCAGTTGCCCGACCTGGCCATCGGCAAGTGGGGCGTGAACAACATCTACGGCCTGGAGCTAAGCGGCTTCAACGCCTATCCGTACGTCGCGCAGGTGCTCGCGAAGGCGAGCATGGACGAGACGGTCGTGACGAAGGTGGCGCGCGTCAATACGCCGGCGCCGCCGTTCGAGGAGATCTTCGACCCCAAGAAGATCGGTGGGCCCTCGAAGTGGAAGGGCAAGGACAGCTTCATGTACACATACACGCTCGAGCACGGAGCGCCGGACGATCGGGTGGGCCGCTCGAAGCTGATCCTGTACGAAGACGGCAAGGAGCTGGGCCCGGCGCACAACGGGCACATCAACACGATGGAGAACGGGCTGGGACGCTGGAGCCACTGGGGCTCACGCGCGATCCAGTTCTCGACGTCCGACAACACCGACCCGCGGACGAACGGCCGGCAGTACAAGATCGTGAACCCGGCTCCGTGAGGGGACGGCGTGACAGCAGGATGGCGGGGATGAGGGGATGAGGGGATGAGGGGATGAGGGGATGAGGACCTCGGGGGGGTAGTGCGGGCTTCCAGCCCGCATGAGGGCGAGGTCGGATCAGCCTGCCCCGATGGCACATCGGCGCCCGTGCCGTCAAGCGCCGGAGGCGCGACTCAGTCTAGGCGGGGGCGGAAGCCCCCGTCCCACGGGCCCCCTCCTCCTCCCCATCACGAACCCGGGCGGGGCCCCACGACCGGACGGCGACTCTGGACAGCCGCGGTCCACGGGCGGGCTGGAAGCCCGCACTACGGTCTGGGACCCCGCCCTGCTGCCATGCCACAGGCCGGGATCGGCGCCTACCCCCGGTACGTCCCCAGCCCCAGGGCGCGCAGGTCGGCCAACTCCCGCTTCTCTTCCGCTTCGTACAGCTTCCAGATGACCTGCAGGCCCTCCAGCGAGCTGACCGCGTCCGTCAGCGGCTTTTGGCCGGTGCGGATGCACTCGATGAAGTGGGCCATCTCGATCTCGGTGGACTTGGCGGCCGGGGCCTCCAGGAGGATCTCCTCGCCTGACCGTTCGGGCTCACCTGGCACGTGCGGCCGCATCTCCGAGTGCAGGATCAACTGGCCCTGCGTGAAGGCGGCCTCGATCATGCCATCGGAGCAGTGGGCGTGGAAGGAGTAGCGCAGGCGGCTGCCGCGCGCGCCCCAGGTGCCCTGGTGGTAGCCCAGCGCGCCGTTGTCGAACTCGATGGTGACGTGGCTGGTGCCCTCGCGCTCCATCCACGGCGTGCAGAAGTTCGTCCCGAAGTGTGTGCCCCACACCGGCTTACCCATCATCCACAGCATCAGGTCAATGTAGTGGCACCCGTGGCTGAAGAGCTGCCCGCCGCCGAGGGTCTTGGCGCTGCTGGCCCAGTGGTCCTCCGGGTACTTGGTGAGCTGCTCGGTCCACAGCGAGAGCTGGAAGCACTCGCCGTAGGTCTTGTTGGCGATCAGTTCCTTGAGCTTGACCACGAGCGGGTGGAAGCGCATGCAGTAGGCGACCATCAGCACGCGGTCGGCCTCCCGCGCGGCGTTGATCATCTCGATGCACTCCTGCTCGCTGTTGGCCATCGGCTTTTCGACGAGCACGTGCTTGCCGTGGGCCAGACAGTCCATCGTCACCGGATGGTGCAGATGATGCGGGAGCACCAGCAGCAGGGCGTCCACGTCATCGAGGACCTCGCGGTAGTCCTCGGCGACCTTCGTGCCGGCCGGGAGCAGGTCGGCCACGGCCTGCGCTTTCTCCCGGACGACATCCACGGCAGCGACGACCTCCACCTGGTCGAGGATCATCTCGAACCGACTGGCATGGCCTCGCGCCATACCACCACAGCCGACAATTGCGATCTTGGTCTTCTCCATGGTGCTGTTCCTATCTGTATGATGTGGTACGGATGAACGGCGTCCTCACCCCTACCCCTCTCCCTCGCTGCGCTCCGGAGAGGGGAACCTGGTGCGACCACTTTGTGCCTGCGGAGCCACAGAGCGACCTCCGCCTCCCCCCTCTCCGGCGCGCAGCCGTATCGCGCGCGGGAGAGGGGCCGGGGGTGAGGCAGCCGTCAAGTCGTCACTTCCGCCACTGCCCCAGGCTCTCCCCAAACGGCGCCCGGGCGACGCCCTTCTCCGTGATGATGGCTGTCACCAGCTCCGCCGGTGTGACATCGAAGGCCGGGTTGTAGATGCTCGCCTCGGCCGGGACGACCGGGCAGCGCGCGAAATGCCCCAGCTCGGCCACTTCGGTCGGGTCGCGCTGCTCGATGGGAATGCCGGCGCCCGAGGCGAGCGCGTAGTCCACCGTCGAGATCGGCGCCGCGACATAGAACGGGATGCCGTGGTGCCTCGCGAGCACCGCCACGCCGTACGTGCCAATCTTGTTGGCGAAGTCGCCGTTGGCGGCGATGCGGTCGGCCCCCAGCACGACGCAGTCAATCTCGCCGCGCGCCATGAGGCTGCCGGACATGTTGTCGCAGATGACCGTGCAGGGGATGCCCGCGCGGCACAGCTCCCAGGCCGTCAGCCGCGCGCCCTGCAGCAGCGGTCGCGTCTCGTCGGCGTAGACCCGCACGACTTTGCCCTGCTCGGCGGCGGCGCGGATGACGCCCAGCGCCGTGCCGTAGCCCGCCGTGGCCAGCGCCCCGGCGTTGCAGTGGGTCAGGATGCGCGCCCCGGCCGGGATCAGCTCCGCCCCGTGGCGCCCCATGCGGTGGCAGCGGTCCAGATCGTCGCTGACGATGGCGCGGGCCTCGGCTTCGAGGTCCGCCCGGAGCGCCGCGGCGTCACCGCCCGTCTCGACGATGCCCCGCATCCGCTCCAGCGCCCAGAAGAGATTGACGGCGGTGGGCCGCGTCGCCGCCAGGTCGGCGATGACCTGCCGCAGCTCCGCCTGCAGGGCCGCCAGATCGCCCGCCGTGCTGCGCCCGGCCGCCATCGCCACCCCGCACGCCGCCGCGCAGCCGATGGCCGGCGCCCCGCGCACCCGCAACATGCGGATGGCCTCACACAGATCGGGGATCGTGGTCACGTCAATGATCTGCTCGCACGTGGGCAGCAGCGTCTGGTCAATCATGCGCACGGCCAGGCCGTCGGGGGCGCGCTCGAGAGTGACGGTGTCGGGAATGGGTTGCATGGCGGGTGGTTCGTCGTGGGAGGGTGGGAGGCCTTCATCATGGCGAGAGCGAACAGGGAGCGCGTGGGGCCGCGTGTCCTCACGCGGCCGATGTGCGCGAAGGCTGCGCGCGTGGGGACACGCGCGCCCACGCGGTCACCCGCCCACGCGATACACAGCGATACACACAGGAGTGCATCATGGACCTGACGCTCGACAATGGCCTCACCCTTCGCGTTCAGCCCCTCACACCGAACGCCTTCCGCATTCGCTTGAGCCGCGATGGCGGCTTCCCCGAGCCGGGCCTGGTACGCTATGGCATCGTGCAGGGCGAGGGGGACGTGGCCCACGAGATCGCCGAGGACGGTGGCGCAGTGAGCGTGGCGACCGACGAGGCCTCCCTCCTCGTCAGCCGCCGCGACGGCGCCGTCTCCCTGCTTGACGCGCAGGGCAACCTCCTCGTGCGGCAGTCCCCCTCCCCCGAGGTCGGTGACAGCGGCTTCGACCTGCGCCTGGCGCTCGGCCCTGACGAGCAGCTCTACGGTCACGGCGACGAGACGCGCGACCGACTCAACAAGCGCGGCCACAAAGGCCTGATGATGGTCCGCAATGTCACGAGCTACACGCCCATCCCGTTTCTGATGAGCACCGGCGGCTGGGCCGTCTTCGTCAACAGCACGTGGTTCCACCAGTTCGATGCCGGGGCGACGGACCTGGCGGAACTGCGCATCTGGGCCGACGAGGGTGAGCTGGACTTCGTCCTCATCGCCGGCGAGAACCTGCCCGCGCTGCTGGACCGCTACACGGAGATCGCCGGCCGGCCCCACCTGCTGCCCCTGTTCGGCTACGGCCTGACGTTCGTGTGCGATGAGCGCGAGGTCCGGGCGCGTGACGTGCTCTACGAAGGCCACGCCTTCCGCCGCGAGGAGATGCCGTGCGATGTGCTGGGCCTGGAGCCCGGATGGATGGAGACGCGCTATGACTTCTCGCTGGACAAGAAGTGGAGCGAGGAGCGGTTCCACTTCCCCTTCTGGCTGCCGGGCATGAGGGCCGGGGGCTTCCCGGCGGCGCTCACGAACATGGGCTTCAAGCTCAGCCTGTGGCTATGCTGTGACTATGACCTGAGCGAGTATGAGGAGAGCCTGTTGGGAACGGCGTGCGGGCTGGAAGCCCGCGGTCCCAGTAACGGCGACGGCGGCCAGCAGGATGCTGGCGCTCCTACGGAAGACGACCTGTTCCAGGACCCGCACTTCCAGAAAGACCGGCGCTTCTTCGACACGCAGCACCGCGCGGGTGAGGGGTGGTTCGAGCACCTCAAGAAGTTCGTGGATGATGGCGCCCAGTGCTTCAAGATGGATGGCGCCAACCAGGTGCTGTTCCACCCGGACCGCCAGTGGCGCAACGGCATGACCGATGCCGAGATGCACAACCTGTACCCGGTGCTGCTGGCCAAGCAGATGAGCCGCGGCTATGGGGAGTACACGGGCAAGCGGGCAATGATCTACACGGCCTGTGGGTACGCTGGGACGCAGCAGTACGCGGCCACGTGGGCCGGTGACACGGGCGGCGGCGAGAAGCCGCTGGTGTCGCTGCTGAACCATGGGCTGTCGGGGCACTCCAACACCAGTTGCGACATGCAGGTGTGGAACCGCCACGGGGTCCACTTCGGCTTCCTGCAGCCCTGGTGCCAGATCCTGTCCTGGCACATGTACAACCAGCCGTTCTTCCTGGGCCGGGACATGGAGCCGGTCTTCCGCTTCTACGTCAACTGGCGGTATCGGCACCTGCCGTACTTCTACTCCGCGGCCCACCAGGCGGCGCGGACGGGGCTGCCGATCATGCGCGCCATGCCGCTGGTCGCTCCCGACGACCCCGCCTCGCCCGACCTCATCCACCAGTACATGGTCGGCGAGTGGTTCCTGACATGCGCCTTCACGGACACGATCCATCTGCCCGCCGGACGCTGGGTGGACGTCTGGACCGGCAAGACGCACGTGGGCCCCACGGACCTGCCGTGCGAGTGCCCGCCCGACCGCGGCGGCCCGCTCTTCGTCAAAGAGGGCGCGATCATCCCGCAGTACCCCGCGATGCAGTACGTGGGCGAGGTGCCGCTGGACCCGGTGACGGTGGAGGTGTTCCCGGGCAAGGCGTCGAGCTTCACGATGACCGAGGATGACGGGATCAGCTACGCCTATCTCGACGGTGCCGTGGCGACGACGGAGATGTCGTGCGTGACGAAGGGCAAGCAGATCGTCGTGACCATCGGTCCGCGCCACGGCACATATGAGGGGATGCCCGGGGAGCGGCACTATGAGGTGCTCGTGCACATCCCGCACAAGCCGACCTCAGTGGCCGTCAACGCAAAGGCTGCCGCGAAGGGAACATGGGACTACGACGCGGCGGCGAAGGCCGTGCGCGTGCGAGCGGCGGAGGACAAGCGGCGGAAGAAGGCCGTGGTGGTGACGATCGAGGGGTAGCAGGGGCCGTCGAGTCGCCCCTCCGGGGCTCACACCGGAGGGGCTGAGGGGGGCGTCCGGTGACGGGGGCTTCCGCCCCCGCCTAGGCTGAGTCGGCCCTCCGGGCCTCAACTGCGGCGACAAGCACCGTCAGCGCCGGAGGCGCGGCTCAATCTAGGCGGGGGCGGAAGCCCCCGTCACCGAACGCCCTCTCCCCCGCTCCCGCCGCGCCAGCTATATGTTCAGCTCACAGATGTCGTCCCGCGTCTTCTTGACCGTCCTCCGGTCCACGAACTCCCACCCGCCGTCGAGGTACCCCTGGATGCTGACCCCCTCAAGCACCTGGATCTCCTGGGTATACGGGCCGGGGAAGTAGCACGGCGGGATGTCCTTGCACTTGGCGCAGGCCGCGGCGGCCTGCTGGCGAATCAGGGCGCACGACGCCTCGTGCGACAGGTGGATCGCCAGCTCCCGCGACAGGGCCTGCTTGACCGCGGCGCCGACGATCTCGGGCACGAGGGCCTCGGCCTCCTCGACGGCCGCGTCGTCGCCAGCCACGAAGATCGTGGGGACGCCCATCGTCCCGGCCATCAGCGCCCGGCAACCGAACTCGCCCATCTCGATGCCGTTGATCTTGTAGTACTGGATGGACTTGGAGGAGTACGTGTGGCAGAGCACGCCCCGCTCCCCCATCATCGCGTGCTGGCCCACGAACATGAGGCCGTCGAAGGTCTCGTCGAGGTAGTACGGCGCCCGGATCGGCCCGCGCGCGATGAGCTTGGCATCGCGGTGGAAGCGCGTCCGGTCAATGCCCCCACCACCGTGACCGTCCCAGACGATCACCTCGGCCTGCGGGTCGAAGTCCAGGATGCCATCCACGCACGCATTCACTTCGCCGGTCAGGAACCAGTCGGAGCGCGCCTTCTCCTCGGGCGTGACATCTCGCGTCTGGGTGAACTGGTTGATCATGGCCGGACCCTCGAGGTCCGTGATGATGTGGATCTTCATGTGTGCCTCCGGTGTAGTTACGGCTTGCGGAACTCGTCAAAGAGCTTGCGGACGGCGGGCAGGTCCGGGCTGGCCTTGGTCTTGTCCAGGCAGTAGATGACTGCCCCGATGACGCGGCCGTCGCCGACCATCTCCAGGGCCTGCCGGGTGCGCGCCGTAATGTTCTCGGGCGTGGCGTCCTCGTTGTAGCGGTGCTTGTACTCGCCCCGACTCCCCGCGGGCATGACGATCAGCGGCAGCTTGTAGCGGTTCTGGCCGAGTTGCTTGGGGCCGTGGTGGACGGCGAACTTGCCCGCGGTGCGTGTCTGCCAACTGCGCTCGCGGCCTAGATCGGCGTTCATCTGCAGGCCCTCGACCTGCAGATCGCTCAACTCGACCGTCACGGCGTACTCGGTCACCCCCTTCGCTTCGTAGACGCCGAGCGCCAGGACGACGTGCGCGTTGCCCTGTGTGAAGGGGCTGAGGTCCACCTCGGCCTGTCCGTTGTCGGTCCCGGCGACGTCCTCGCTCCACGCCACCTTGCCATCCACCCGCAACTGCATCACGTGGTAGCCCGCCGTCGGCCCGTCACAGCTGTCCTTGTAGTGGAAGCGCACCACGGGCTTCTTGTCGCCCAGCACGCCGGCGGTCTGCGTGACCATGCCCAGGTCGCCCGGTGACGAGGGCGTAGTCGGCGGGTAGATGACGCTCAGGCCGGGCGGGACGGTGTAGGTGTCATCCAGGAAAGGCAGCGCCGCCTCGATCTCTTCGCGGCTCTGGTGGTAGGCGATGACGACGCCGTCCACCAGCGGCGCAAGCTTCTGCGCGAAGATCGGCCCGATCTGGCGGAAGTACAGCAGCGGGTAGAAGCGCAGCTCCGGGTTGATCGCCTTGGCGGTGCTCTGCATCTGCTTGATGATCTCGGGGGAGAACGCCTTGTCGTTGACGTTGTACCAGAAGTCGTCAATGACCCAGCCGACGAGGTTGGGGTACTTCACCGACAGCTTCGCGATCTCTTCGGCCCACTTCATGAAGTCCAGCCGGTAGGGCTCCGACCACAGCCCCCCAAAGCCCTGCTCGGTGTGCGGACACAGGTAGGCCCAGACCTGGATGTTGGCCTTCTGCGCCTCGGGCAGGAAGGCCTGGAGATCCTCCCAGTCCGTCGGCTTGTGCCAGATCAGCCACATGTACGTGTTGGCGCCCATGTCCTGCAAGCGCTGGATCATGAGCGGGATGTCCACGCGGCCGTCCGCCCCGCGCAGCTCCGCGTCGTAGTCGCCCAGAACCATCTTGGGCAGTTCGGTGGCATAGGCGTTGAGAGAAACAAGTACTGCCACGGCAACGATGACTCTGCGCACGACTGGTTCACCCCTGTCTCTTCTGCGTCGCGGTCTTTTCTGCGTCGCGTGGGCGCGCGTGTCCTCACGCGCGCACGGCTGCGCATCCCGAACGGCTGCGCGCGTGGGGACACGCGCGCCTACGCGACACGCCATACGTTCCGCTACTTCAGCGCCACCAGCGCCTTGAGCACCTCGATGCGTACCTGGTCGGGAACGGTGCGGTCCTTGGGGACATCCCAGCGGTAGTTGCTGCCGTTCTCACCGGCCAGGACCCGCTGCGGGCCGTCCACCAGCAGCTTCCTGGCGGCCTCGAGCTGTGCGCTCTTCACGCCCTTCTTCTCCAGCTCCGCCACACGCTGCTGCAGCATCGTCAGCGTCTCGAAGTCCTCGGCGCTCTCGCGCACCGCCTCCATGTACTTGGAGGTGGTGACACTCGTCTCGTCTATGTACGAGGGGCAGTACGGACCGGGCCCCTCAGCCGGATACTCGTTCCAGCACGAGACGCGGCTGCTGTCCCCGAAGGCCCAGAAGTGCGAGCCCTTGCCGCCGATGGCGAAGGCATGCCAGGCCTGGACCAGGTAGTACGAGTACGGATCGAACGTCCTTGCCGGACCGGAGGCGTTGTAGAACCAGATCTCCTTGCCCTGGCGCTGGGCCTCCAGGAACATGTCGCGGTACTTCTGCTCCCGGTCCAGGAAGGGCGCGCGGTAGGGGCACAGGATGTCCACCGACTGGAACATGACCGGGGCGTCCACATACTCGGTGGGCTGCGGATCCTCGAAGGTCACGAGTTCCGGGGCGGCGGCCTCGATGGCCTGCGCCCAGGCCACGATGAGGTCATACTGCGTCTTGTTGTTCGGCTCGTCGTAGATGAGCACGCCCAGTTGGCTCGGGTCCTTGCCCAGCTCGCGCATGTGCTGGGCCCAGAACCGCGCCCAGGCCCCGACCTTCAGCCCGAAGGCCTGGTCGCCGATCTTGGAGCCGCTGAAACTGTCGCCACAGGCCAGGTACACCATGTACATCCGCGCGTCGGGCCACAGCTTCACCCAGTTGTCAAAGCGGGTCGTGTCGGCAGGCAGCTTGATCTGGCCGTTGTCGTCCACCTGGACCGAGAACATCACACTGCTGGTGGCCCACGGCGTGTTCACGAAGTGCTCCTGCAGGTGCTCGACGACCGCGGCCTTGTTCTGGGGCGTGATGCCGTACATCGCGTCGGCGTCGGTGTAGTCCCACCCGCCGACGCACAGGGTCGTCTTGTCCGGGAAGCGCAGCGGGTAGACGATGAGCTTGAGCGGCACGATCTGCTTGTTGCCGGTGGCCGGAGTGATCTCGATCTGCCCGGCATACGTCTTCGCGGGCAGGTCCTCGGGCTTGAAGCTCAGCCACACCTGGCGGGTCATGCCGCACGGCACGGTGATGATGAAGTCTCTGCCCTCGCGCCTGGCCTCGGGCAGGGCCGAGGACACGGGCACGAACCGCCGGGTGCCGACCGTCAGGACCTCATGGGCCTGCAGGTAGGGCGGGTTGTCCCCGCCGGGTAGCCCCGTCACCCTCAGCCGCACGCGCAGGTCGGCGTCGCCGGCGTTGGTGAGGTTCAGGACCCCGGCCCGCCACTCGTGGTTCATGGTGTGGACTTCCACGGGCTTCGCCGGGCCTGCGGTGGCGGGCTCGGAGAACGAATCCAGCGGCTCCCAGCGGTTGATGTTCCAGACGCGCAGCGTCGGCTTGCCGCCGGCGCGCCACACGAGGGCCTGCAGCCTGAAGACGTCGGCTTCAAGCGGGTCCACCGGCAGCACGGCGCGGAGGGTCGTCAGGTCGGGCGCCCCGTATTCGTCAATGCGCCCGGCCAGCGAGTCCGCCAGCGCGGTGAGCTTCCCCTGGGCGTTCCTGGGCAGGGCGGCGATGTCGTCCCGCACAGCGTCGAGGCCGCGGCGGAACTGCGCGCGCAGCAGATCGTCGGCCACCGACCGCCGCATGCGCTCCTTCGGGCTGTCGAAGGCCTGGCCGGTGTACGCGAGCTGCAGGAAGTCCGCCGGGCCACCGAAGACCTCGATCTCGTCCACGAAGGTGTAGCCGCCGAAGTCGGCCTCCACGCACAGGCACACGTAGCGCCCGTGCGTCTTGAGCTGGTCGGTCCATATCCGCCGGATGGCGTACTGGCCGTACTCGGGCAGGTTGTTGTGGGCGGCGTTGAGCGTCAGCAGGTTCCCGGCGTCATACCACTGCTTGTTGTCGGGGCTGACGAAGACCAGGATGCGCGCCGGCCAGTGCACCTGCGCCACGCCTGCGGCGGTGTTGAACGAGAGGCCTTTGATCGGCTGGTCCTGACCCAGGTCAATGGTGATGAAGGCCATCTGGCTGCCCCAGCCGACGGTAGTCATGCGCGTCCAGAAGTGGCCCTGGGTGTACACGCCGTCCGTGAGCTGTGTCGCGTCGCCGGGGTCCTTGCACAGGCCGTAGCTCGGCGCCGGAACCATCGTGTAGGGCTTGCCCAGCGCCAGGTTGGGGCCGATGTCGGGCAGCTTCTCAGCCGGCTCGGCACCGGTGGCGAAGACCGCCACCTGCGTGACCCGCAGCGTGCCGGCCGGGCCGGGCTTGCCCTCCGCCTGCGCGGCGTCGGCGTAGATCTCGATGCCCACGTCGGCGCTGACCGTGCCGAAGCTGAGCCCCATCTTCTGCGCCCCGGCCTTGTGGCTCCCGGTCGCCTGGCCCAGCGGCTTGCTGTCGGGCAGATCCATCACCCGCACGAGCGGCGTGAGGATGCCGTCACCCTCGTAGCTGACCGCGATCGTGAAGCCGGACTTGGGGGTGACAAAGTCGCACTTGCCCCGAGCGGGGTCGTGCAACCCCGCGGTGGCCTTGTACTGCAGGACGGCCTTGCCCTCGGGCCCCACGATGCGCTGCCAGGAGCCGTCGGCGGGGAGCGTCCACTCCGCCGGCACCCCTGGCTGCCCCGGCGTCTCCTTGGCGAAGTCCCCGTTCTTGACGAGATCGGCGCTCCAGACGCCACTGCAGAGCACGACCGGTACGAGCCAACGCCACGCGCGCATGTGGATCACCTGCCCTGTGAGTTGTGCGCTACTTCGCTGGCACGGCGGGGAAACCTCTTCGCGCGAGGGCATGGCGCGGCCTTCGGCTTCCCCTGCGCCCGCCGACGTGCTATCATGGCCACATGTCTGCCTGGAGGCTCGGGGGCAGCCGTCATGACGCGTCGGCTGCCCTGATTGTGTGTGGGAGTGTCATCGTGCTCTCGGCCCTGCTCCCGCCGAGCCCCAGCGGCTTCGGGACCCACCGCCGTCTCGTGCCCGTGCCGTGTGGCTTCCGGGCGCTCACGCGTGTGCCCTGTCCGTTCTGCGGCATGACCACCGGCTTCGCCTGGATGGCTCGCGGCCGCATACGCGAGGCTGCCAACGCCAACCTCATGGCCCCCATCGCCTTCATGGCCACGTGTCTGCTGGCCCTGCTGGGGCTGTACGGGGCTGTGACGAGGCGCGGCTGGCTGCCGGCAGCCCTGGCGCATCCGGCCTTCCCCCGGTGGCTCCTGGGCGTGATTCTGGTCTTCTGGCTCATCAACCTGACCCTGCATTTCGGGGGCTGGCATGTCTAGTCTGATCCACAACCTGAGGGCGGCGGCCAGTCGTCTCCCGACCCGGAAGCTGCCGCTCCTGGCCGGTCTGGCGGCCTTCGCGGTGGTTACGCTCGTGCTGATCCGCCTCGTGCCCGGCCCCGCGCCGCAGGCGCAAGCTCAGGTGTCCGCGGTGGAAGCGCCGGTCGCTGTGGCGGAAGCTCCTGTGGCCCTCCCTGCCACGCCGGCGGAGCAACCGGCCCTCACCGGCCAACTCACGCTCACCGACTTCCGCATCGTCGTGCCCCCCGGCTGGGAGCGCCGCCCGGACCTCGAGGAGCAGGGCCCCGGCACCAAGCTCTTCCTCGCCGGCCCCACGGTGGGCGACGGTCAGCTCTATCTCGGCATTGACGTCTACACCCTTCCCCATGGCATGAAGCTGGCGGACTTCATCAAGCGCTACAGCTCGCAGTGGGCGGGTACGGCAGGCCTGAGCGACAAGCCGGCCGCGCTGTGCGGCAAGCCCGCCCGGATGTTGGCCATGAGCGATGGGCGCGTGGACAAGCTCTTCCTGGTGGCGGTCTATGGCGACCGGGGCTATGTGATCGGCATGTTCGGCCCGACCGGCCAGGGCACGGCCAGCGTCAAGGCGTTCCAGGCCGTGGTGAACAGCTTCCAGTTCTACGGCTAGCCTGTAGTTCGGGCGTCCAGCCCGCCCCGCGTCCCGAGGATGAGAAGAGGAGGGCGCCCGTGGGACGGGGGCTTCCGCCCCCGCCTAGTGTGAGCCGCGCCTCCGGCGCTGGGCAGCGCCGTCCCCTCATCCCCTCATCCCCTCATCGCCTCATCGCCTCATCGCCTCATCCTCTCATCCTCTCATCCTCTCGTCCTCTCATCCGTCTCCCCATCCAGCCGTCTCAGAGGTCCACCTCCCCCCGACGGCGAACTTCCCCGCAGCCGTTCACCTCTCACGCCAGGGATGCCACATGGACACTGAGCGCCTCGCCGAGCTGTTTGCCGATCCGCCTGCCGCCTACCGCCCGATGATCTTCTGGGGCTGGAATGGCGACATCACGCCGGCAGGAATCGAGGAGCAGGTCGCCGACTTCGCCGCCAAGGGCTGCGGCGGGTTCTTCATCCACTCCATGGGGGAGAACTTCCGGCTCTGTGACTTCGTGCGCGGCATGACGCCACCGTACCTGTCGGATGAGTATTTCGGGCTCATTCGCCACGCCGTCGAGACTGCGCAGCGGCACGACCTGTACGCCTGGCTGTACGATGAGGGCGGATGGCCCAGCGGCACCGCGCAGGGGCATGTCGTGGAAGGCCATCCGGAGCTGAAGGGCAAGCGCCTCCACGCCCGGCGCGTGCGTACGCTGGACCTGCCCGCTCTCCCCGAGAACACGGTCGCTGCCCTCGGCCTCCCGGACATCGGTGTGCCCGAGCCCGTGGACCTGCGCGAGCTGTCTGAGGGCCTGTGGCCCTATGAGAACCTGATCCTGTTCACCGTCGCACCGGACGGCTACCCAGTGGACGTGCTCAACCCCGAGGCCGTGCGCCGCTTCATCACGGTGACCCACGAGCGCTACGCCGAGTGCGTGGGTGAGTTCTTCGGCAACACCATCCCCGGCATCTTCACCGACGAGACGAGCCTGGGCGGGCGACTGGGCGCTTCCGCTGCCCCGTGGTTCGGTGGGATACTGGAGATCTTGGCCGACCAGACCGGCCGCGACTTCCGCACCTACCTGCCCCTGCTCTTCTCCCGCGACTGTGTCGGCAGGGACGTGTTCGGCCGCTATTCGGACCACGAAATCGTCGCCGCCCGCTGCGAGTACTATGACCTGCTCACGCGCCGGTTTGGCGAGAGCTACTGGCAGCAGATCACCGACTGGTGCACCGCTCACGGCCTGATCCACACCGGGCACGTCGGCGGCGAGGACAACCTGCCTGACAACCTGTCCTTCGGCCACTTCTTCCGCACCGCCGGCGTGCTGCCCATACCGGGGGTGGACGTGATCTGGCGGCAGCTCTTCCCCGGTCAGAGGGTCTTCCCGTTCCCCCGCCTGGCCTCGTCGGCGATGAAGCAGGCCAGCGCGCGCGAGGGCTGCTCCGGACCAGAGGATAGCGCGGGCGAGGCCGCCCGCGCTACTGACTTTCCTGATCCCTGGGCCGGGTCGGTGCTGACCGAGAGCAACGCTGTCTACGGCTTCGGGCTGCACTACGGGCAGATGCGGTGGCTGCTGGACGTGCAGGCCCACTGCGGGGTGAACTTCTACGCGCCGATGGCCGTACAGTACACGACGAGTGACGGGCGGCTCTTCGGGACCATGAGCCATAGCGGCCACGGGAACCCGCTGTGGCCCACCTACCGGGTCTTCGCCGAGTATGTGGGGCGCCTGTGCATGCTCACCCGCCATGGCCGGGAGCAGGCGCACGTGGCCGTGTACTACCCGATCGAGGCCCTCTGGACGATCGACGGGACGGATGAGGCGTGGGCGAGCCTGCAGCACATCTGCGCCGTGCTGTCCGCGCACCATGTACCCTTTGACTTCATTGATGCTGACCTGCTGACCAGCCTGACCACCGACGTCGGCTGCGGGTGTGCCGGTGAGGTCAGGTATGAGACCTTCATCGTCCCCTCGGTCGTGGCCCTGCCGGCCGCAGTGCTGGGCAAGTTGGCGGAGCTGCGCGAGGCAGCCGCCACGGTGCTGGTGCTCGACCACTGGCCGTTGCAGCCCTCCGAGATGAGCGGCCTGACGGCCCACGATGGCGCGGTCCAGCGCCTGCAGCAGGCCGGCGTGAAGCCCACGCCGGCCGACAAGCTCGCCCACGCCCTGCCGGCCGCGCCGCCGGCAGACTTCGAGGTGCTCCAGCCCCATCCCGAGCTGATGGTGTCCTCGCGCACGATTGGTGCTGACCATGTCTACCTGCTGACCAATAACAGCCCGCGCACGATCGAGCCGCTGCTGGCGCTGGACCTGGCCGGCCCCGGGTCGCTCGAAGCCTGGGACTTGCGCGACGGCGAGATCATCCCCCTGCCCTGGAAGGTGGACCTCCACGGCCAGGCGGTCCAGCCGGTGCTCCCACCGTGGGCTACGGTGATGCTGGTGCTGCACCCGCTGCCCGACGACGCCACAGTGGAGGAGGCAGAATGGTCCGAGGACGCGCTGGCGCTCGAACGCTGGCTGAGCGACCCCTCCCACCGCCCCCACGCCCTGCCCCCGGCGGATGTGGTCGCGGAGTTCGAGGCCGCCGACCGGGCCGAGGTGGTGCGGCAATACCTCATCGAGGACGGCGACGTGCGTCTGGCGGAGCCGGACGAGTTCCCGACGGTCTATGAGGGGGAGCCGGCGCCGCTGTGGGACTGGGCCGACTGGCCGATGCCAGACTTCGCGGGCGAGGTGCGCTACGAGTTTGAGCTGGTGGTGGCCGACGAGCTGACCTACCGGCCCCTCCTGCTGGATCTGGGCCAGGTCTTTTGGACCGCGCGCGTGGAACTCAATGGCCAGGACCTCGGCGACCTGCTGTGGGCGCCGTACGTGCTGGACGTCTCCGGCCTCGTCAAGCCCGGGGGCAACCGCCTGGCGATCACCGTAGCCAACACCCTCGCCAACCAGGCCTGCCGTCCGGAGGTGGAGGCCGAGGCCCGCGGGCGGGGCTGGTGCAACGCCTACGTGGAGCGGACGCTGCCGATGATGCGCGAGGACTTGCGGTCGGGGCTGGTTGGGCCAGTCCGACTGCTGGTGGCCGTGCCACGGGTCGGGTAGGCGCTCCGGGCCCGATTTCGGGCTTTACTTGGCCGTACTGACGAGGTACAATTCGCCCCTTCGAGGAATCCCCCGGAGAGCACAGGGCGGCGCGACGGTCCGGCGCCGTCTGTTGTCCCAACCCAGGAGGTCGTCGCATGGCAACAATCATTCCCGTCATGAAATTCGGCGGGGTGACGCTGCAAGGCATCAATCGCTTCGGTCCGGACGAGGGCCGTCTCCTTGACGAGGTCTTGCGCCAGGAGAACCTCAACGACATGTACCGCCTGCTGGCGCAGCGCCGCAACCTCGCCAGGGTCCAGCGCCTCAGGGAGGTCGCCGAGGAATTCGTCCTCCCCTGGTGCGCCAACGGCACCACCCCCGTCGTCGTCGTCTCCGCGTTTGACTGGGCCACCGACAAGCTCGAGCAACTCGCCGCCGCCCTCGCCGCTGATCCCGACCCCCGCGAATATGCCCGCCTGCTGATGTCCGGCGAACTGCGCGCCAACGCCGCGCTGGCTATCGCGCTGGTCGCCGAGGGCCATGCTGCCCGCTCGCTGACGGGCCGCGAAGCGGGCATTGTCACCGACAAGCGCCATGTCGGCGCCCTGGTCGAGCGCGTTGAGATCGGCCATGTCAACAGCCTGCTGGAGCGCGAGATCATCCCCGTCGTGGCCGGCTTCCAGGGCTACTACTGGGACGAGCGCGAGCAGCGGGACGAGGTCTCGATCCTGGGCCGCGGCGGCTCCAACCTCACTGCCGTCGCCCTCGCCGACGCGCTCGAGCAGACCGAGTGCACGATGTTCTCCAATGTGGACGGAATCTACACCAAGGACCCCAGCACTTACGACGATGCCGAGAAGCTGTCGGAGATTGCGGCCGACGAGTTGCTGTCCTGGAGCCCGTTCCCGCAAGTCATCCAGAAGGAAGCCGTCCTGTACGCCTGCGAGCGCGGCGTGGACATCTGGATCCGCGACGGCTTCGATGTGAACAAGCCCGGCACGCTGATCCACTGCCGCCAGTAGCGGCGCGATTCATCGCGCCCGCACCCTATCGCGCCCACGGCGCCATGAATGGCGCCACTACAGCCGTCCTGGAGTCTGTCCATGCGTAGCGAGTCATTCGAGTTCCTCCGTCAGCTCATCCTGACCCCGTCCCCGTCCGGCTTTGAGCAGCCCGTGCAGCGCCTCGTGCGCAAGTACGTGGCCCCCTTCGCCGACGAGGTCCGCACCGACGTACACGGCAACGTCATCGCCGTGAAGAACCCGGAGGGCTATCCCCGGGTGATGCTGGCCGGCCACTGCGACCAGATCGGCATGATGATCCAGCACATCTCCGACGACGGCGTGCTGTACTTCGCCTCCGTCGGCGGCATTGACGCGGCGGTCATGCCCGGCCTGAACGTCACCGTTCACAACGAGCGCGGGCCCGTCACCGGTGTCATCGGCCGCAAGCCCATCCACCTGCTCAAGGCCGAGGAGCGCGACAAGCCCAAGCTCGATCTGTCGGACATGTTCATTGACATCGGCGCCAAGGACAAGGAGGACGCCCAGGGCAAGGTCGAGATCGGCGACTGTGCCACCTTCGACCTGCGCATGGACGTCCTCATGAACGATCTGGTCGTCGGTCCTGGCTTTGACGACAAGGTCGGCTCCTTCGTCGCCTGCGAGGCCCTGCGGCTCATCGGCGACAAGAAGCTGAGCTGCGCGGTGTACGCCGTCTCGACGGTCCAGGAGGAGTTGGGCCTGCGCGGCGCCCGCACCAGTGCGTTCGGCATTGACCCGCAGGTGGGCATCGCGGTGGACGTCACCCACGCAACGGACTACCCCGGCTGCGACGCCAAGAAGACCGGCGAGTGCAAGCTGGGTTCGGGCCCGACCATTGCCCGCGGCCCGAACATCAACCCGGTCCTGCGCAAGCTCCTGCAGGAGACCGCGACCAAGAAGAAGATCCCGTGGCAGCCCGAGCCCGAGCCCCGCGCCACTGGCACGGACGCCAACGCGATTCAGATCAGCGGGGCAGGCGTCGCCGCCGGCCTCGTCTCGATCCCCAACCGCTACATGCACACGCCGGTGGAGGTCGTCCACCTGTCGGACCTGGAGAACGCCGCGAAGCTGTTGGCCGAGGCCTGCCTGCGGATCAAGGGGGACGCGGACTTTACGCCGCTGTAGCGAGGCGAAGTCAGGAACGGCGTCCTCACCCCTACCCCTCTCCCGCGCGCGACACGACCGCGCGCCGGAGAGGGGAACCGTGCGACCACTTTGTGTCTGCGTAGCCACATAGCGCCATCCGACTTCCCCTCTCCGGAGCGAAGCGAGGGAGAGGGGCAGGGGTGAGGACGCCGTTGCCGTTTCCGTTGCCGTTCCCGCAAGCCCATCATGCCCAACCTCTCCCCCCTTCCCCGGGACTTCTACCTCCAGCCCACGCCCCGCGTCGCGCGGGGGCTGTTGGGCTGTCTGCTGGTCCACGACACCCCCGACGGCCCGACCGGTGGCCTCATCGTCGAGACCGAGGCCTATCTGGCCCAGGACGATCCGGGCTGCCACGCCGCCATCGGGCGGACGCGGCGCAATGAGGTGATGTTCGGCCCGCCCGGCCATGCCTATGTCTACCGCATCCACCAGGTGGTCTGCCTCAACGTCGTGACGGCGCCTGAGGGGGTGCCTGAGGCGGTGCTCATCCGCGCGCTGGAGCCGACCGTGGGGGCGGACCTCATGCGCCGCCGCCGCGGACTGGAGCGTTTGGAGGACTTGTGCTCGGGGCCGGGGAAGCTATGCCAGGCCCTCGGGATCACGATGGTGCACAATGGACTCGCCGTGACGCGGCCGCCGCTGTGCGTAACCAGGGAGCCTGTGGGAGCGGTCACCGACCGCGACCGGTCGCGGTCGGTGACCGCTCCCACAGTGACCGCTCCCCCAGGCCTGGACATCGTCCAGACCACTCGCATTGGCCTGCGCCCCGAGCGCGGGGCCGATCTGCCACTGCGGTTCTACCTGACCGACAACCCGTTCATCTCACGCCGCTAACCGGAGGACTGTCGCATGATGAAGATCGCTTTCATGACGTTCGCCACCCCGGAACTCGACCTGACGCAGGTGCTCACCGCCGCGATCCGCTACGGCTACGATGCCGTGGAGCCGCGAGCCGAGGCCGGGCACAAGCACGGCGTTGAGCTGGAGACCACCAAGAAGCAGCGCAAGGAGATCAAGGCGGCCTTCGCCGACACGGGCGTGGACCTGTGCTGCATCGCTACCTCGCGCAACTACTCCACGGATGAGGCCGACAAGCGCGCCGAGAGCGTCGAGCTGACCAAGCGCTACATTGACCTGGCGGCCGACTGCGGGGCCCCGTGCATTCGCGTCTTCGGCGGCGGCACGCCTGCCGGCGCCGACTACGCCGAGGTGAAGAAGTATGTCGCCCAGGCGCTGCACGAGTGCGCCGAGCACGCCAAGGGCAGCGGCGTGTGGGTCTGTATCGAGACCCACGACTCGTACTGCAATGCCCGCGACCTGGCGGATGTGGTGAAGTGGGCCGACAGCCCCCAGGCGGCCATCAACTGGGACATCATGCACCCCTGCACCGCCGGCCTCACCATCGCCGAGGCCTTCGAGGCCGTCAAGCCCTACGTGAAGCACTGCCACGCGCATGACGGCACGCGGCCGGATCCCACGAAGGGCTGGACGCTGGCGCCGATGGGCACCGGGCAGATTGACCACGCCGAGGCGATGCGGCTGCTCGCGACGATCAACTACGAGGGCGCGATCTCCGGGGAATGGATCAACTGGCAGCCCTACGCGGAGATGCTCCCCCGCGAAGCGGCAGTGCTGCGCGACTATCGCACGAAGGCGGTCGGAGGGTAGAGGGTAGAGGGTCGAGGGTCAAGGGTAAAGGCAACGGCGCCTCCCGCAACCGTGTGGGAGGCGCCGCTTCGTTGGCCGTTGTCGTTACCCTTGACCCTTCACCCTCGACCCTTGACCCTCTACCACGCGTCGGAGGGGTATAGCATCCGCCGGCAGTTCTGGCACTTCACGATGACCTTGCCCAGCTTCACGGTCGAGATGGCCGACTGGGGCAGGACATTGCGGCACGCCATGCACATGTTCCCCTCGATGCCCGCCACGGCCACGCCCTCGAGCTTGCTGCGCATGCTCTCGTACTCCTGGAGCATGGGCGGGGTGATCTGCGGGGTCAGCTCCGCCCGCTTGGCGGTCAGGGCCTTGATCTCACCCTCCAGCTTCCCGCGCGCCTCCTGGTAGTCGCCCACGATCTTGTCGTGCACGGCTTGCCCCTGGGCGACGACCTTCTCCTGCTTGGCGACTTGGGCACGGGTCGTCTCGATCTCGTCCATGAGGCCCAGGATGTCGGTCTCCAGGCGGTCCCGACGGCGGTTCAACTCCTCGATCTTGCGCTCCAGCGCGCCCAGCTCCTTGGCGTCCGCGACTGTGCCCCCATACGCCTTGCCCATCTTGTCCTTGCGCTCTTGCTCGGCGCTCTTGAGTTCCAGCTCCTTCTTGCGGTTCTCGGCTTCGAGGGCGTTCAGGCGCTGCTGGAGCTTCTCCAACTCCTGCTGTGCGGCCGCCAGGTTGCGGCCGGACTTGCCGCCGTCGTCCAGGCCCGCGATCCAGGTGCGATGCTGGGCGATGGCGCTGTCCACCTGCTGCAGCTCATAGAGCTGAGTCATCTGCTCCTGCATGAATCAACCTCCGCAATCCTCTGTGTGAACGCTCCAGACGGGCGATGACTCGTCCGCGATGCGGATGTCCAGCCCCGGCAGGCGCTCCTGGAGGGCCCGCCGCAACAGCCCCAGCACCGGCCGCTCTGTCTCGAAGTGCCCCGCCGTGATGACCGCCGGCCCGAGAACCTCCGCCTCCAGGGCCTGGTGGTGCTTCAACTCGCCTGTGACCATCACGTCCGCTCGGGCTGCGCGCGCCAGGCCGAGCATGTCGCCCCCGGCGCCCGGCACCAACGCCACGCGCCTGGCTGGCGTCCTGTCGCAACCCGTGAGTTGCGTAGTGCGCGCCCCCAGCTTCCGGGCCACCAGCGCCGCCAGTTCGCCGCGGGTCGTCTCTCCGGGCAGTTCGACTAGGCAGCCAAACCCGAAGTCGGCACCTTCGCCGGAGAGGGCCGGCTTCCCTTCCCCGGGTCGCCAGGGCGCAAGCGGCCTCGGCCGGGGGAAGCCCAATGCCTCCGCCAGTGCCAACGCGGTGCCGCAGGTGGGCGACTTGTCCAGGTTGGTATGCGCCGCGTAGAGCGCCATGTTGGCCTGCGCCAGCTCCGAAACCACGGCGTACGCCAGATCGTCGTCGACCAGGGCCCGGATCGGCTCGAAGAAGAGCGGGTGGTGGGTGATGACGAGCACATCGCGGAGCCCTTCGCCCTGCGCGATGACCGCCGGCATGGGGTCCAGGGCTAGCAAGACGTGCTCCACGGGCCAGCTTCGCCCGCCGAACATCAGGCCGACGTTGTCCCAGGGCTCGGCGAGGCTGGGCGGGGCGACCGCCTCCATGGCGGCGATGACATCTGCGACCTGCAGCATGGCGTCTCCATTTTAGCACTCGCACTATGTGAGTGCTAATTGTTGGCTCCGTCCTATTGACTCAGATTCCCGATCCGCTATAATGTCCGCAGAGGTTACAGGAGGCGGTTTCTCGTGCCGACCTATGAATACGAATGTCTGAAGTGCGGACACACGTTTGAGGTCATGCAGTCCTTCTCCGACGCGCCGGTGACCAAGTGCACCGAGTGCCGCGGGAAGGTCAAGAAGCTCTTCTCTCCCCCGGCGATCATCTTCAAGGGGAAGGGCTTCCACTGCACCGACTACAAGAGCAGTGGCCACGGCCGGCCGTCCTGCCCCAAGGAGGCTGCCGAGACGAAGTCGGACACCAAGTGCGACAGCGCCTCGGACGACTGCAAGGGCAAGTGCGCCGCGGCGAGCTAAGCCTGATCTGAATCGTGTGCCCAAGCGCCTCCCCTGCGGGAGGCGTTTGCATTTGGGGGGGACCTGGACGGACGGTCGCGGTCGGTGACCGCTCCCACGTCCGGCAGCCACACAGGGCAGTTGCGGGAGCGATCACGGTCGCGGTCGGTGACCGCTCCCACGTCCGGCAGCGCAACAGGGG
>JAJFUB010000077.1 GCA_021372615.1 bacterium
AGCTGCCGGAGGGCCTCGGTAGCACCAGCCGCCTGCTCGAGGAGACGCCCGAGGGCCGGCGGACCACCGAGATCATCATCAACACGCCCCGCAAGAGGCTGGTGGGGCGGCAGGTCACGGGCATGATCCCCCATGACCCGCTGGTGGGCAAGACGACCGTCTACCCCGTCCAGTCCACGGACGACTGGCTGGCCTACCGCGACCTGCTGGAGCTGCAGCGCGAGGGCCTCGGCGACCCCGTCCTGGACACGGTCGAGGAGGCGGTCGCCTTCATGGGTGAGGAGGGCATGCCCAGCGTCGGCCTGGGGCCCGCGTACACGTCGCTGGGTTCCGTCCGCGGCATGCAGGACCTCATCATGGACTTCTACGACACCCCCGACCTGATGGACGACCTCCTCGCCCTCCAGCGCCCGCTCAACCTCCGCTGTGTCGAGGGCTTCGTCCAGTCCTCCAGCCCCGTGGCCTGGCTGGACATCTGCTGGGCGACCGGCTCGGGCCTGAGCCCGCGGATGTTCGAGCGCTGGGCGATGCCGGACGTATACGCCGCGATGGAGATCATCAAGCAGCACCCGGGCAAGGTCCTGGGCCTCTACACGCTGGGCAAGATCGGGCAGTTCATGCCGATGTTCGCCGACGCGGGCGTCCACTTCGTCTCCACCTTCGAGCCCAACGAGGGCGACATGTCCCTGCGGGAGGCCAAGCAGCGGTTCGGGAAGAAGATGGCGCTGCTCGGCAACCTCAACTGCCTCGTCCTGGCCTTCGGCACGGTGCAGGACGCCCGGCAGGAAGCCCGGCGCTGCCTGGAAGAGGCGATGGACGGCGGCGGCTACGTGATGGTCACCGCCGACGAAGTCCCCGCCGACGCCCAATGGGACAACCTGCGGGCGATGGTGGACACGGTGCAGGAGTACGGGCGGTACTGACGGTGAGGACAGCGGGGGACAGTCGGGGACACCTGGAGGTGGCGACCATGGGCAGGCTGGCACTGACAAGTCTCTGCGCGTTGACGCTGATCGGGGTAGGACGTCTTGACGCCCAGCCTCAACCCGTCAGGGCCGCCTTCATGTACTGCTCGTGGCCGAACGGTCAGGCAGCGTTCAGAAGCGAGTTCGACAGCATCTTCAAGGCCCTCGGCTGGGCGGTCACCAAGTTCGAGAACACGCAGGCGCAGGAGCTGTCCGGCCGCCTGGGCGACTTCGACCTCGTCGTGGGCGGCGGCGTCAGCAACCTCGACAACCCGCAGGACTTCGCCCCCTATGCCGCGCAGTGGCAGACGTTCCTGAACCGGGGCGGGGTCGTGATCGCCACCGACGCCTCGTATGGCGGGATCAACCAGCAGTGGATCGGGGCGATTGACCCGGCGCTGAAGACCACCTCAGCCATCTGCAGCGCCCACAGCAAGGGCGGCGACGCGACGGCCGTCACCTTCACCCCCGGCGACTCGCTCCTGGCCGTGCCCTATGCACTGCAGTCGGGCCTGGCAAGCAAGAGCCACTGGGCGCATCTGGAAGCGGTCGCCGCAGGCTGGACCACGGCGCTGGTGTGCTCGGACAGCAAGCCCCTGCTCATCTACCGCCCGTACGGCCAGGGACTGGTCGTCGTCACCAGCCACTTCCGCTTCTCCGGTGGGGCCGACTCCGCCGGGGCTGCCCTGGTGCAGAACGCCCTGGCCCTCGCGCGGCTGCAGCAGCGGGGTGTGCGGCTCACGCGGCTGGACTGCCCCGCGAACCTGGGGCTGGGGGACAACACGCTGACCCTGGCCTGCGCCAACGTCGGCCCGGCGGCGGCCACGTTCACCTGGCGCTTGGAAGGCAAGTGTGGCGCCGAGGCGACTATCTCAGCCGAGCGCAGCACCTCGGTGCCGGCCGGCCAGGAAGCCACGGTGCCTCTGGTGCTGTCGCTCCCGAAGCGGGGCGTCTATGACAGCACCCTCACGCTGTCGCGCGACGGCGAGACCCTCCTGACGCTGCACCCGCCGGTCGCGGTGCCCGAACTGCTCACGGTCCGTCTGACCCGCCGGCACGTCCTC
>JAJFUB010000078.1 GCA_021372615.1 bacterium
CAGGTCATCGCGTGGCCGGGCTCGATCCGACCGCACACGAAGTTCGAGGGCGAGGTCTACATCCTGACGGCGGACGAGGGCGGTCGCCACACGCCGTTCTTCAACGGCTACCGGCCGCAGTTCTACTTCCGGACGACGGACGTGACGGGTTCGTCGGCGTTGCCGGAGGGCACGGAGATGATCATGCCGGGCGACAACGTGACGCTGTCGGCGGAGCTGATCGTGCCGATCGCGATGGAAGAGGGCGTGCGGTTCGCCATCCGTGAGGGTGGTCACACCGTGGGCGCGGGGGTCGTGACCAAGGTCATCGAGTAAAGCAACGGCGGGCACGGTGAGGGGCGACCGCCAGACAGCGGGAGCAGCAGAGCCGACCGCTTGTTGAATTCGACCGATAGGTAGAGTATAATGCCGCAGACTAAGTTCGTCATGGAATGCAGCGTCTGCAAGACATACGGCTATGTGACCAGCAAGAACCGGCAGAACGTCTCGGACAAGCTGAAGCTGTCCAAGTACTGCCGGAAGTGCGGGAAGCATACCGAGCACAACGAGACGCGGCTGCGCAAGTAGCGTTTCCCTCACGCCGCCCCCGCCAGGGGCGGGGCGACGACGAGGGTTGTCGTGCAGGGGCATAGCTCAATTTGGCAGAGCAACGGTCTCCAAAACCGTAGGTTGTAGGTTCGAGTCCTGCTGCCCCTGCCATGAACCAACCAGCGACACGAAGCGGGCGCGAGGAGCCAGGCGCGCCCGCCGTCCATCTTTCCTGAGACGGCATCCGCCGCCGCAGCATCCTGGGGAACACCATGGCCACAGCCAAAGCCAAGGCCGCAGAGGGCGGCTTCGTCGGGAAGATCAAGCGCCCGTTCCAGAGCATCGCGCGTTTCCTGCGGGAGGTCTGGAACGAGCTGCAGCGGGTCGTGTGGCCGACGCACGAGGACACCAAGGGCTTCACCGCGGTGGTCATCGTGGCGGTGGTCATCGTCGCCGTCTGGGTCGGGTTCTGGGACTTCCTGTTCGGCCAGATCGTCGGATTGCTGGAACGTCTGTAGGGACGCGCGCAGCGCTCCACACCAAAGGGCAAGCCACTATGGCCAAAGACTGGTACGTCGTTCATACCCTGACCGGCAAGGAGAACAAGGTGAAGGCCTCCATCGAAAAGATGGCGGAGGCCCGACACCTGACGCCCCTGCTCGGCCGCATCCTGGTGCCCACCGAAACGGAGATCCGCTCAGCCGCCGGCAAGCGCCGGGAGATCAAGAAGAAGCTCTACCCCGGCTATGTGCTGGTGCAGATGGACATGAGCGACGAGATGCGCCATCTCATCCAGCAGACCGCTGGTGTGACGCACTTTGTTAGTTCGTCGAACGTGCCGGTGCCGCTCAAGGAGTCCGAGGTCCGCGAGATCCTGCAAACCGCCGGCGAAGAGGCGCAGAAGCCCAAGACGGTGTGGATGGTCAACCAGAGCGTGCGGGTGACCGAGGGGCCATTCGCGGAGTTCAGCGGCAAGATCACCGATGTGAATACCGAGCGCGAGACCGTAAAGGTCCTGATCTCCATCTTCGGCCGCGAGACGCCGGTCGAGGTGGACTTCACACAGATTGAGAAGCTGTAGGGAGCTGTTGGCATGGCGAAGAAGGTCATGACGGTCATCAAGTTGCAGTGCCCGGCGGGCAAGGCCAATCCGGCCCCCCCGGTCGGCCCCGCGCTCGGTCAGCATGGTGTCAACATCATGGAGTTCTGCAAGGCCTTCAACGAGCGCACGGCCGCGCAGATGGGCGACGTCATCCCCGTGGAGATCACCGTCTACCAGGACCGCAGCTTCACCTTCATCTGCAAGACGCCGCCGGCGGCGAACCTGCTGCTGAAGGCCCTGGGGATCGAGAAGGGCTCGGGCACGCCCAACAAGGAGAAGGTCGCCCAGATCACGCAGTCGCAGCTTGAGGAGATCGCCAAGAAGAAGATGGCGGACCTCAACGCGAACGACGTGGCGGCCGCCGCCAAGATCATCGCCGGCACCGCCCGCAGCATGGGCATTGACGTCGTACCCGACTAGAAGCTGTTTCACAACCTCGTGTCTAGGTTTTCAGGACTCTAGACATTGGGGTTGAGATGTGTAATAGTACTGGGCCGGAGGTGTTCACCGATGGCCCGCAAAGCGCCGTTACTGACCGACGAGCAGTGGCAGAAGATCGAGCCATTGCTCCTGCCGTTGCCGCCGCAGCCCAAGGGCGGGCGCCCCTGGTGCGAGCACCGCCCTGTGCTCGAAGGCCTGCTGTGGATTCTGCGCACCGGGGCGCCGTGGCGTGACCTGCCCGAGCAGTATCCCAGTGCCAGCACGTGCTGGCGCCGGCTGCAGGAATGGGAAGCCATCGGGCTGTGGGAAGAGATCTGGCGCACCTTCTTAGCCGAACTGGATGAGCAGGGACTGTTGGATTGGAGTGAGAGCTTCGCCGATGCCAGTTTCGCGCCCGCCAAAAAAGGGGCCCTGCAGTGGGGCCTACGCGGCGCGGGAAGGGCACAAAGTGGATGGTGGTGGTCGACGGCCAGGGTGTTCCTCTCGGAAAGCACCTGGCGTCGGCCTCGCCGCACGAGAGCAAGCTCCTCGAGACGACGCTCGACCAAACCTACCAGGCCCACCGCATCCAACGGCTGATCTATGACCGCGCGGCCGACAGTGACCCGTTGCGCCAACGGCTGGCCGAGCGGGGCATTGACCTGATCGCCCCGCACCTGCGTAGTCGCCAAAAACCGCCCACGCAGGACGGGCGGAAGCTGCGGCGCTACCGGCGACGCTGGAAGATGGAGCGCACCTTCGCGTGGCTCAGCAACTTCCGTCGTCTGGTCGTCCGCTACGAACACAAGCTGCAACTGTATAGCGCCTTCTTCCACCTCGCCTGCATCCTCATCGTCATGGCGAGGTTATGAAACAGCTTCTAGACGCATTGGCGCCAGTGATGGCGCTGTAGTGGCGCCATTCATGGCGCCAAGGTAGGGCGCGGTGAAGCGCGCCACTACGCCGGGAGCCACGTCGGGCGGGGCACAAGCCCCCGTCGGAGGGGCGGGGTACGACCCCCCCTACAGTGTGGCGCTCGCACCGGATGAGGTGAGGACAGTGCCGAAGCACAGCAAGCGCTATGCCGACCTGGCCAAGCAGGTCAGCCGCACGACGTACTACCCCGTTGATGAGGCCGTGAAGCTCGCCAAAGAGACCGCTTCCGCCAAGTTCGACGAGACGCTGGAGATGCACCTGAAGCTGGGCGCGAACCCCTCCAAGGGCGACCAGGCGGTCCGCGGCACGGTCGTACTGCCCCATGGCACGGGCAAGGTACCCCGCGTGGCCGTATTCGCCGAGGGCGAGGTGGCCCAGGCCGCCCAGGACGCCGGCGCTGACCGGGTTGGCGGCGAGGACCTGGTGCAGGCCATTGACGAGGGTTGGGCCGACTTCGACATTCTCGTGGCCCATCCGTCCATGATGCGCATCGTGGGGCGCCTGGGGAAGAAGCTCGGGCCCCGCATGCCGTCCAAGAAGTCCGGCAATGTGACCGACGACGTGGGTGGGGCCGTGGCGGAACTCAAGGCCGGTAAGGTCGAGTACCGCATGGACCGCGGCGCCGTCGTGCACTGCCCGCTGGGCAAGGTCAGCTTCACCGAAGAGCAGCTCGTGGAGAACTTCCTGACGCTGCTGAAGGCCATCGTGGCGGCCCGGCCGGCCAGCCTGACCGGCAAGTACCTCAAGAGCCTGGCCATCAGCACCTCGATGGGACCGGGGATCAAGGTGAGCGTCGAGGACGCGCAGAGCAAGGCCACCGCAGCGTAGCCGTACACAACTGAACCAGGTTTGTGACCTGAGACCGCTGGCGCCAACGCGCAGCCGAGCTGCGCAGGGCTTAATCGGTCAGCTTCGCTGACCAGCCCGCCGAGGTCGGGAAACCCCCCAGACACTAGGGAGGGGTGCGTCGGGAACGGCGGGCCGGCTGGTAGCCGGCTCCTCCAACGGCCCCCTCCGAAGTCTTCAGCGGGAAGCCCCGAGCCACGGTGGCTTCCCGTTTCGTTTGGCGCCCTCAAAAGGAGGTGAATCTATGCCGACACAGGAGAAGATTGAAACCGTCGCCGAGTTGCGGCAGCGCGTGGAGACCGCGGCCGGGATCTACCTGGCCGAGTACAAGGGCCTCAGCGTCAAGGACATCAGCGACCTGCGCAAGCAGGTGCGCAAGGGCGGCGCGCAGATGATCGTCGTCAAGAACCGGCTGCTGAACCTGGCCGTAGCGGGTACCGCCGCCGAGGGTCTGCAGGCCTACCTGAAGGGGCCGAATGCCGTCATCTTCTGCGACGCGGACGGTGTGGCGCCGGCCAAGACCATCGCCGAGTTCGCGCGCACCCATGATGTAGTCACCTGGAAGGGTGGCTTCGTCGAGGGCGCAGTGTTCGACGCCGCGGGCATGACGCGCGTGGCCGAACTGCCGCCGAAGCAGGAACTGATCGCCTCGGTCGT
This sequence comes from bacterium, assembly GCA_021372615.1. NCBI lineage: Bacteria > bacterium. Next base: position 4,490 of record JAJFUB010000078.1, read on the forward strand.
AGGCGGAGTGGCCGCTCCGGTCAATGGCCTCGTGATGACGCTCAGCGGACTCGTGTCCGATGTGGTCTACACGTTGCAGGCTGTGGCCGACAAGCGGGGTGAGGCGGCGTAGGGACGAGCAGACGGGCCAGATGCAGAGTGTGGGGGAGAGGATACCGACCATCACCAACAGGAGGACTACCATGTCCGTTGACGAGATCATTGCGGCAATTGACGGTTTGACGGTGTTACAGCTTGTCGAGCTGAAGGACAAGCTGCAGGAGAAGTACGGCGTGTCGGCAGCAGCGCCGGTCATGGCTATCGGCGCGGTCGCGGCCGGCCCGGCTGCGGCGGCTGAAGAGGCCGAAGAGCAGACCGAGTTCAAGGTCACGATCGAGGGCGTTGGGGAAAACAAGGTCGCCGTCATCAAGGCGGTCCGCGAGGTCACCAACCTGGGTCTGAAGGAGGCCAAGGAACTCGTCGAGTCCGCGCCGGGCGCGGTCGTCGCCGAGGCCGCCGCCAAGGAAGAAGCCCAGAACATGAAGACCAAGCTCGAGGCTGCCGGGGCCGAAGTCAAGGTCAGCTAGGACAGCTCCCGTGAGACAGGCAGGTCGGCAACGGCCTGCCTGTCTCACTGTTCCATTCCATTTGCCGGGGGTCGTGCAGGAGAACCGCGGGGCGTGTCGAATTGCAGGCTGCACTGCATCACTGAGCGACGCGACGGTTGGTGAGCGGTCGGCATGGAGACAGACGATCAAGCTCTGCAGGCTAGACTCGACGAATTGGAGACGCTGGCCACCGTGCCCGCGGTCTGCCTGGCGTTCTATCGTCTGACCGTCAGCTTGGTGACAGTCGCGCATGGCCCGGACGGCCTGCGCATCGCGGTGGCCGGGCTGCTGGATGTCGAGCTCCGGTACCACCGGGAGCTGCGCGCCCTGACGGAGCGGCACGACGTCGCGCTGATGGACCTGCAGGCAGCTGGCGAGCGGTACCGGCTGGGGCTCAACGCCGTGTACCAGTACGCCAAGCGACTCGGTCAGTTGGAGGCGCTGGCGGAAGCGGCGCGAGACCTGGTGCTGGCCGAGTGCAGCTACCACCTGCACCAGACCGCCGAGGTCGTGGCGTCGCTGGAGCGGGTCGTGCGGCTGGGCATGGACCAGCCGCTGGTGCAGTTCGCCCTGGGTTACAGCCGGTACCTGCTGGCGCTTGAGACGTGCACTGACCCCCTCGCTGCCGAGGGCGAGTTGGTCGTGCGCAACCCGGCCTCGTTCAAAGTGCAGTGCCTGCGGGCAGTGGGGGCCTTGGAGGACGGCCTGCAGGGCACGGAGTTGGACGGTCGCCTGTACTGGTGGATCGGGGTCATTCTGGAAGCAGCCGGCTTGACAGAGGCCGCACAAGACGCCTATGATAAGTCCGCCCAGCAGCTTCGCCCGCCCTCGGATACCGGGGATGCAGGCTGGCTTGGGCGAGTGGTTGGGCCTGCCCCGCGCGCGATCAGCGACGAGGAGGTCCGGCAGGCCGGGAGGGCCCTGGAGGGGCCCTTTGACCCGGCGGCCTTGCTGGATCCGGGGCAGGATGAGTGGTAGCTTGACTCCTCGGGAACTCCCCCCGTCTTTGTGCCCGGGCAGCTGTAGGGCGGGGTTAACCCTTGTCGTTCGAGGTTCCGCAGGAGAAGCGATAGGTATCCCTGAGGGCGCGGTACGCGCCTAAGGGTACCACAACGTGGGGTACGCAGCCCGCGAAAGGATGGTGCAGATGTACAAGACGCTCGGTCTCGTCGTACTCGTGCTGGTGCTAGCCGCGGCTATTGTGTTGGTCACGGGTTGCCCGCCGAAGGCCCCGACGGAAGCTCCGCCGACCCCTCCCGGCCCCGGCATGACGCCTCCGCCCCCGGGTCCGGCCGCTCCTGGCGCTCCGGCTCCTGGTGCTCCGGCCGCTCCGGCTGGTGAGAAGCCCGGCGCTCCTGGCGCCGCCGCTCCGGCTCCCGGCGCTCCGGCCGCTCCTGGCGCTCCGGCGCCTGGCGCTCCGGCCGCTCCCGGCGCCCCGGCCGCTCCGGCTGGCGAGAAGCCGGCCGCGCCGCCGCCCGCTCCCTGACGTTAGTGTGGAGCTAGTCGGCCCAGTCTCTCCCGGGCGTCGCGGGCCGATGACAGCAGCCAATGAAAAGCCCCCGCTTCGGCGGGGGCTTTTTCATGTCCAGGCACCAGGATGACGGGCACGGGGGAGAGGAGCGGCAGCGCGGGCGCCCGCGCTACGCCCCCAACGCCTCTCGGAGCGCCTCCTCGGCTGACTTGACGAAGATGAACTGCAGGTCCCGCCAGGCCGTCTCGGGCAGGTCCTTGGGGTCCTGCAAGTCCTTCTGATTGTCACGTGGGAGGATGACGCGCTGGATGCCCGCCCGGTGCGCGGCCAGCACCTTCTCGCGCACGCCGCCGATGGGCAGCACGGTGCCGTGGAGCGTCACTTCGCCGGTCATTGCCGTGTCGGCCCGACAGGGCTTCTGCATCAGCGCCGAGGCCAGCGCCGTCGCGATCGCCAGCCCCGCCGACGGCCCCTCCTTGGGCACCGCGCCGGCCGGGACGTGGATGTGGATGTCGTGCTTGGCGAAATACTCGGGCGCAATGCCATGGCGGGGGGCCAGGGAGCGCACGTACGACAGCGCCGCCTGGGCGGACTCCTTCATGACCTCGCCCAGCCGCCCGGTCAGTTGCAGTTCGCCCGAGCCCGGCACGGCCGCCACCTCGATGGACAGCACGTCGCCGCCCTGCTCGGTGTAGGCCAGGCCGGTGGCCACGCCGACACGATCAGCCTTCTGCTTCTCGCCGAAGCGGTAGCGCGGCGGGCCCAGGTACTCCTCCACCTGCCGCGGGCCGACGACCACCTTCGCCTCGTCGCCGGAGGCCACGCTCTTGGCGATCTTGCGACAGATGGACGCGATCTCGCGGTCGAGGTTGCGGACCCCGGCCTCGTGCGTGTAGTGGCGGATCAGGCGGCGCAGGGCCGCCTCCTGGAAGCGCACGTGGCGCGGGGCCAGACCGTGCTCCCCACGCTGCTTGGGCACCAGGAAGCCCTTGGCGATGGCCAGCTTCTCCTCCTCGATGTAGCCGGAGAACTCGATGACCTCCATGCGGTCGCGCAGCGCCGGCGGGATGGGGCTGATGTCATTGCCGGTGGCGATGAACATCACGCGGGACAGGTCGAAGGCGACCTCCAGGTAGTGGTCGCGGAAGGAGTCGTTCTGGGCCGGGTCCAGCACCTCGAGCAGCGCCGAGGACGGGTCGCCGCGGAAGTCCATGCCCAGCTTGTCCACCTCGTCAATCATGAAGACGGGGTTGTTGCTCTTGACGCGGCGCAGAGCCTGGATGATGCGGCCGGGCAGGGCGCCGATGTAGGTGCGGCGGTGGCCGCGGATCTCAGCCTCGTCGCGCACGCCGCCCAGGGAGATGCGGATGAACTCGCGCCCCATGGCGCGGGCGATGGACTTGCCGATGGACGTCTTGCCCACCCCGGGCGGGCCCATGAAACACAGGATGGGCCCGCGCGCCTGGTCTACGAGTTTGCGCACCGCCAGGAACTCCAGCACCCGCTCCTTGACCTTGGTCAGGCCGTAGTGGTCCTCATCGAGAATCTGCGCGGCGGCGGCGAGGTCCAGCACGTCGGCCGTGTCGCGGCGCCAGGGCAGATCGGTGAGCCAGTCGAGCCAGGTGCGGATGACCGAGTACTCCGGCGCAGCCGGCGACATGTGCGTGAGCCGCTCCACCTCCGACAGCGCCTTCTCCGTGGCCTCCGCGGTCATCTCGGCCGCGGCGATCTTCTGGCGGTACTCGTCAATCTCCGGGCTCGTCTCCGGGCCGCCGCCCAACTCGTCCTGGATGGCCCGCATCTGCTCGCGCAGGTAGAACTCGCGCTGCGAGGTCTCGATGCGCCCCTGGACGTCCTGCTGGATCTTCTGCTCCAGTCGCAGCAGCTCCAACTCCTGCGCCAGCAGCCGGCCGACGCGCCGCAGGCGGTCGTTGATGTTGCCCTCCTCGAGGATCTCCTGGCGCTGATCGAAGCGCAGGCGCAGGTGGGTGGCCACGAGGTCAGCCAGCCGTCCGGCGTCCTCGAGGTTCACCGCCGCCACCAGCACCTCGGCGGGGATGTTGCGGCCCAGCGAGGCCGCCTCCTCCAGGTCGCGCACGACGGTGCGCATGAGCGCCTGCAGCTCCTTGCCCTGCTGCACGGTCTCCACGAAGGGCTCGATGCGCACGGTGAAGTACTGCGGGCCGGGAATGAACTCGCGGATGCGCACGCGGGCGACACCCTCGACCATCGAGCGCGCGGTGCCGTCCGGAAGCTCCAGCAGTTGCGTCACACGGGCCAGGGAGCCGACGGTGAAGAGGTCCCGGGGCTCGGGGTCTTCCAGGTGTGGGTCGCGCTGGGTCAGCAGCACCAGCACGCTCTCCTCGCGGTGGGCCTCCTCCAGCGCTCGTACGGACTTGCGCCGCATCGCCCCGAGCGGCACCATGGTGTGCGGGAAGACGACCTCATTGCGCAGCGGCAGCAGCGGGAACTCGTCGCCGCCGTCAGGGAGATGTACTTCGAGTGTCAGGGGGATGCCCTGGTGGGTAGCTTCCGTTTGGTGATCCGGCAAGGCCTGTGGTTCCTTTCCGCATGCGCCGTGCGTCATTGCGGCGCTGCAGTGCTCAGTTCGTGGCCGCGGCGGCTGTCCCCTGCGCGCACGGCAAAAAGGGGCCATGGCCTGTGGCCATGGCCCCTCGTAGTGGCTGTCTGCCTACGCTGTCTTCTGGCGGCTGGCGCTTTTGCGCTTGCCCTGCTCCAGGAGCGGCGGTTGGTGCTGCTCGACGGTCTCGCGGGTGATGGTGCAGCGGGTCACGTCCTCGTCGGACGGAACCTCGAACATCACGTCGAGCATGATCTCCTCGATGATGGTACGCAGGGCCCGCGCTCCGGTCTGGCGCTTGAGCGCCTCCTGGGCGATGGCCTCCAGCGCCTCGTCCTCCACCACCAGCTCGACGTTGTCGAGCATCGCCAGCGTCTTCTGGTACTGGCGAATCAGCGCGTTCTTGGGCTCCACCAGGATGCGCCGCAGGGCGTCTCCGTCCAGCGAGCTGAGGGTGGCCATGGTCGGGAGGCGGCCGATGAACTCGGGGATCATGCCGAACTTGATGAGGTCCTGGGGCATGGCCTGCGCCAGGATCTCATCGTCGCTCTGGTCCTGCTGGCCCGAGACGGCGCCGAAGCCGATGGCGCGGTTGTGGGTGCGCCGCCGGATGATGTCCACCAGCCCGTCGAAGACACCGCCGCAGATGAACAGGATGTTCTTGGTGTTGACCTGGATGAACTCCTGCTGGGGGTGCTTGCGGCCGCCCTGGGGCGGCACATTGGCCACCGTGCCCTCCAGGATCTTCAGGAGCGCCTGCTGCACGCCCTCGCCCGAGACATCGCGGGTGATGGACGGGTTGTCGGCCCGGCGCGCGATCTTGTCAATCTCGTCAATGTAGACGATGCCCCGCTCCGCCTTCTCCACGTCGTGGTTGGAGGCGATCAGCAGCTGCAGCAGGATGTTCTCGACATCCTCGCCCACGTAGCCGGCCTCCGTCACGGAGGTGGCATCGGCAATGGTGAAGGGCACGTCGAGCATCTTGGCCAGCGTCTGGGCCAGCAGCGTCTTGCCGCAGCCGGTGGGGCCGATCAGCAGGATGTTCGTCTTGTCCAGCTCGATGTCGTCCTGCTCGGTCTCCAGGCGGATGCGCTTGTAGTGGTTGTAGACGGCTACGGACAGCACACGGCGGGCGCGCTCCTGGCCGATGACGTACTGGCCCAGGTAGTCGTGGATCTCGCGCGGCTTGGGGATCTCGGCTTCCTGGTAGTCGGGAGCGTGGGTCTGGTCTTCCTTGCCGCGCAGGATCTGGTTGCACAGGGCCACGCAGTCCGGGCAGATGTACACGCCCGGGCCGGCGATCAGCTCCTTGACCTGCCGGGGCTTCTCACGGCCGCAGAAGGAGCAGCGCAACGTACGGTTGTTGCCGCCTCCATCGGTGGGGTTCATGCCATACTCCTAGGGTGGGCCCGGGGCCCGGCGCCGGGCGGAAGCCTACTCGGCGTTGCTCTCCGGCTGCTTCTCGGCCACGAGGTCCACGATCCCGTAGTCTCGGGCCTCAACGGCGTTCATGTAGTAATCGCGGTCTGTGTCGCGCTCGATGCGGTCCAACGGCTGGCCGGTGTGGTGGGCCAGGATCTCGTTCAGGCTGGCCCGCGTGCGCAGGATCTCCTCGGCCTGGATCTTCAGGTCCGTGGCCTGCCCGGCGATGCCCGGCGACCACGGCTGATGGATCAGGACCCGTGAGTGGGGCAGGGCGTGCCGGTGCCCGGCTTCGCCGGCCGCAAGCAGCACTGCGGCCATGCTGGCCGCCAGGCCCACACACCAGGTGTGCACCTCCGGGCCGATGTACTGCATCGTGTCATATATACCCAATCCGGCTGTCGCTGACCCGCCCGGCGAGTTGATGTACATCTGGATCGGCTCGGTGGGGTCCTCGCTCTGCAGGAACAGGAGCTGCGCGATGGTGAGACTGGCAACGGTGTCGTCTATGGGTGTACCAATGAAGACGATGCGGTCGCGCAACAAGCGGCTGAAGATGTCGTAAAAGCGCTCGCCGCGCGGCGTTTGCTCGATGACACTCGGAATCAACATGACTGGTTCATCCCCGCTTCGGGTTCTCCGGGGGCAGCCGGCGCGACGGTTGTCGGGCGGCTACTCCTCGGGCTTGTCTGCCTCGTCCGGCGCCTCGGCGGCGGGCTCAGCCTCGGGGGCCGCCTCTTCCGGGGTCGCCTCGGCTTCCGCGGCGGCTTCGGCTTCAGCGGCGGCCTGCGCGGCGGCTTCCTCGGCAGCCTTCGCTTCGGCCTCCGCCTTCTCGCGCGCCGCCTGCCGCTCCTGCTCCCGGACCTCGTCGTAGCGCTCCTGGCTGACATCCTCGATCTCGGCGGCGTCGAGGAGCTTCTGGATGGTCAGGCGGCGGATCGCGCGGTCCTGCAGGCGTTCGCGTACGTCCTCCTGCACCTCCAGGGCGTTGCGGATGAAGGCCTCGTCGCCGCCGGTCTCGGCGGCAAACAGCGTGACTTCCTCTTCGAGGGCGGCGTCATCTGCCTCAACGCCTTCGGCCTCGGCAATTGCTCCCAGCACGAACTGCACTTTGAGCCCCACCTCAGCCCGCACGCGCTCGTTGCGCTGCAGGACGTCCACGTCGGCGTTGGCGATCTCGGCAAACTCCTCGACCGACATGCCGTTCTGCTGCAGCTCCTCGACAAACGAGGCGAAGCCCCGGCGCGCCACGTCCTCGATGAGGATCTCGGGGAGGTCCACCTTGGCGTCGCGCACGACGGCGGCGAGGGCGTCATTCTCAAGCGTCTCGCGGCTGCGGTCGGCGGCCTGCTTCTCCAGGCGCTCGCGCAGTTCGGCGCGGAGCTGGTCGAGGCTCTCGTACTCGCCCTGGCCCTGGGCGAACGCGTCGTCCAACTCGGGGAGGATCCGCTCGCGGATCTCCTCGATGGTGGCGCTGAGCGTGGCCTTCTGGCCGGCCAGCTCCTCGGCCTCGTGGTCCTCGGGGTACTCGTACTCCAGGGTCACGGCCTCATCGAGACTGTGGCCGACGAGAGCCTCGTCAATGGCCGGCGTGTAGCGCCCGCTGCCGACCTCGAACTGCTGGCTGGACTCGTGGACCGGCTCGTCCTGGCCCTCGAGGGTGATCTTCAGCTCGGCGGCCACGACGTCGCCGCTCTGGACGGGCCGATCGCTGACCGGCTTCTCCTTGGCGGCGGACTGCCGCATCTGGTCGAGCACCTCGGCGACTTGCTCGTCGGTGACTTCGGCCACGATCCGGTGCAGCTTGAGGCCCTTGTACTCGGGCAGCTCGGGCTCGGGGCGGACCGTGACCTTGAGGGTGAACTCCACCGGCTGGCCCTCGGCGACCTCGATCTGGTCGAACTCGGGGAACTCGGGCTGGCCGATGACCTTGATCTCGTCCTTCTCCAGTTCGGGCTCGACGAACGTCTCGACGGCCTTCATCCAGAACATGTCGCGCAGGACTTCGGGCTTGAAGCGGCGCTTGATGACGGCAGCGGGGGCGCGGCCCGGGCGGAAGCCGGGAATGGCCCCCTGCTGGGCCAGCTCGCTGTACACCTTGTCGAAGGCCCGGCGCACATCGCTGTCATCGAGCTTGAAGGTCATGTCCAGTTGGCTGCCGGGCAATTGGGCGGTCTGAAGCTGCAACGAGATCTCTCCCATCATTCCCGCAAAACGGCGGGCACAATAACTTACGTCGCCCCAGGCGCGGGCGACGTTAAGAGAATTGGACGACCACTATACCACACCTGCCGCCGCTTGGCGACCCGTAATTCCGCCTACGGGGCAGGTTGGGGACCTAGTTCATGGGCGGGCTGGTGGGCGCGGGGAGACTTGAACTCCCACGGGTTTCCCCACATGATCCTAAATCATGCATGTCTGCCATTCCATCACGCGCCCACAGGACAGCGGCACACACATCCAAAAGCGCCGGCCCCCATGTGGCGGCCGGCGGCTCTGTGAAGCATGGTCCCCGCGCCATGCGCAGTTGTCTGGTACACCGGGAAGGATTCGAACCTTCGACCTTGGGATTAAGAGTCCCCTGCTCTACCAGCTAAGCTACCGGTGCACTCCGTCTAGGTGGGCCGTACTTATAGCCCAAATCGCGTCGTTCGTCAAGGGTCCAACGAAGGCTGGCGCGCCCGGAGGGATTCGAACCCCCGACACCCGGATCCGAAGTCCGGTGCTCTGATCCGCTGAGCTACAGGCGCGTGCGTCAGGCTTCAGCTATCAGGCCTCAAGTCGTGGCCGTTGCCGACCCCTGATCCCTGAGCCCCGCTTTCTGACATGTTGGGGTGGACGAAGGGAATCGAACCCTCAACCCCTTGAGCCACAGTCAAGTGCTCTGCCGTTGAGCTACGTCCACCGTACCGCAGGTGGCAGGTATCAGGTAACAGGTGACAGGACTGCTCCTGACCTCTGATCCCTGCCGTTCATGGCACGCCCGGCCTGATTCGAACAGGCGACCAGCTGCTTAGAAGGCAGCTGCTCTATCCTCTGAGCTACGGGCGCCCCTTCTAAGATCACAGGCGTGGGGGCCGTGGCTTGCTCCCCGTTACCTGTTCACTGCCGTTCTGGAGCGGGCGACGAGGTTCGAACTCGCGACATTCAGCTTGGAAGGCTGACGCTCTACCAACTGAGCTACACCCGCATACGGTCGGCCAGCAGAACCAGGAACCAGGCGCCTCGGGAAACGCACAGGCCGGCGCTGCCGACACGCCGGCTCAGACCTTTCCGCGACTCGCCTTGGTCGGGGCGGTCGGACTCGAACCGACGACCTTCGGCTCCCAAAGCCGACGCGCTAACCAAACTGCGCTACGCCCCGAGCAGCCCTGGCCGCCGTGTGCCTCTGATTATACCGTCTGGGCCGCCGGGGCGTCAAGGGATTCAGGGAGGCTCTGTAGGGCGGGGGCTTGTACCCCGCCCCTCCGCTCGGTGAGCGCCATGCGGGCGGGGTACAAGCCCCCTGAGATGGCGAGCGATCTCTACGCCCTACAGGCCTCGATGGCGCCCCGCTACATCAGCGGCAGGTCCAGCACCGTCAGCAGCCCCGGACGGGCCATGGCGGTCTGGCGGATCAGGTTGGCCGTGCAGCCCGCGGTGGCCGTGTCGCCGAAGATGCCGCCCACCAGGCGCGCGTGGATGCCCGGGTTCCCCTCGATGGTGATCTCGTCGTACTGCTCGTCAGCCCCGAGCTCCATCGTCAGTTCCAGCGTGATCGTGTGGCCGCTGTCGCCGCGCACGGTCAGTCGCTGGAACTGCCCCTTGCATAGCTCCGGGCCGGCCTTCACGTAGGCCGTCTCGACGGTGCGGTCACGTAACACCGGCTCGATGGACTCCTCGATCTGCTGGAGTGTCACGTCCCAGCCCAGGCCCCGGGCGATCAGTGCGCCCGACTCCGCCAGCCCCACATGCCCGAGCAATCCGGCCTTGGCCTTGGCCTCGAAGTCCTTGACGGTCATGCCCGCTCCGGTCTTCATCTGCAGCTGCTTGCGCCGCCGCGCCGTGTCCACGATGCGCACGGCATGGACGCTGTGCACGGTCTCGCACGGGCGCGACAGCAGCACCGGCAGCGCGTCCAGCACGAAGCCGGGGTTCACACCGGTGCCCACGACCGTCACGCCCGCCTGCTGGGCGGCCTCGTCTACCTGTTGGGCCAGTTCCGGGGTCTTCAGCCACGGGTATGACAGGTTCTCGCAGGTCGAGACCACATTGCAGCCGGCGGCGATGAGCGCCAGGAGGTCGTCCACGACGGCGGTCATCGTCGAGGCGGTGCAGAGCACCGCGACGTCGGGCTTGAGGTCCAGGGCCTCGCTCAGGGCGCCGAAGACCGGGGCCGGCATGGCGGGCCCGTCCGGCAGGTCCGCGAGTTGCTGCCCGGCGAACAGCGGGTCCACGCCGGCGACGGGGCGAGCGCGATGGCCGAGGGTCGTCGCCTTGAGCACCTCCCGGCCAATGGTCCCCAGCCCGATGTGTAGTGTGGTCAGCATCTCATACTCCCTGTGCAGCAGACTGTGCGACAGCAACAGTCTTCGCCCCGGCGTCCCCGGCACCTGCCTCGGGGCCCGGCCGAGCTTCCGGACGCACCAGCGGAAAGCAGGAGGCCGGCGGGCCTCCTGCTCGGAGGAATGCGGACGATGGGCGGCGGATGGGCTACGGAACCAGCTTCTCGGCGATGGCGTCGGGATTGACCCGGTACGTGCCGGCTTCCACCTGGGCTTTGAGTTGGGCCACGAGTTCGGGACGGGTGTCGGGCAGGGCCGCGAGGGCCTCGTGGGCTGCCCGCACCTCGGCCGCCTGCTGGCTCAGCGCCAGGCGATCCGCGCCCTCGGGCGCCGCGGTGGCCGACGCTTGGGGCGTCCCCTGCACACCGGAGGCAGCCGACGTGGCCGGGGCGCCGGTCGCCTTCTCGATCCCTGAACCCACGATCTGTGCCAAACGGGTCGGGTCAATCTGCATGGTCTGTCGTCTCCTCGTGGTCGGCTGGTCGCCTCTCCCACGCCCCCGCATCCTCTGTATCGGCCGCTCCTGCACGGACTTGAGGGCCATCTCCGGGTTCTTTGCGCCGGGCTTGAGCCATCCAGCCTACCCCCCTCGCACCTGCCGTTCCGGGTAGAACCAGAAGATGATCGCCCCCAGCAGGGCCATGGCTCCGGCGGCCGGGCCGAACATGTAGGGCCCGATGTGCTCGGCGAACAGGCGCGGGATGAGCGCCGCCACCAAGGGCGCGATGCCCCACCCGGCCTTCATCACCAGCCCCTGGAAGCCGAAGTACATGGCCTCGCGGTGCTTGCCCAGTCGCCGGTAGTCCAGGTCGCACACGTCGGCCAGCACCGCGTAGGGCACCGCGAACAGCACCGCCACCGCCGGGCTGAGCAGCCCCGCCAGCAGCCGCGCCTGCCACAACTCCGGCACGGGCCCCGGGCGGACGTGCCCCAGGAACACCAGGAACGGGGCCGTCGCCGCCAGCCACAGCAGCCCCGCCAGGAGCGTCCAGCGCGGGCCGCGGCAGACTTCGAGGCGCCGGGCCAGCGGCAGGAGGATCAGCCCGCCGATGAGGGGCGCGATCAGGATCGTCCCCGCCCCGCCCGGGCCGATGACATACCATCTCGGCGGCGCCGCCTCGATGCCGGCGATGACCAGCAGGAACGGCACCCAGAACAGGTAGTAGCCCGCCCAGTAGATCAGGAAGGGCCAGTTGGTCAGCGTCTGCCGCAGGGCGCGCCGCAACCCCAGTTCCCGCGGGGGGCCCTGGTTCGCCTCGATCTCGCGCGGCCCCAGTAGCGCCACCCACAGCATCGCCAGGCACAGCACCCCCAGCCCCATGGTCGTGCGGCCCATGCCAAACAGCGGGGAGAACAGCCCGGTGGCCAGCGCCGCCGTGGTCGTGCCCAGCAGGTGGAAGATGCCCTGGGTCGTGGCCAGGCGGGCGCGTTGTGCCTGCGTCCGGGCCATCTCGGGTAGCAGGGCTAGGTAAGGCGCTGCGTAGCCCGCAAAGCAGACGAAGAACAGCGTCAGCAGGATGCCGGCGTGCCAGGCCCGCTGAGTCTCGGCGGCCTCCGGCGGGCGCCACACCAGGACGAAACTGAGTACCAGTAGCGGCGCCGACAGCAGCATGTACGGCTTGCGCCGCCCCCAGCGGCTACGGGTCCGGTCCGACAGGAAGCCCACCAATGGGTCGGCGATCACGTCCACCGACCGTGTCAGGAACAGCACGGTGGCGATCAGCATTCCCGCCGGCAGCAGCGCCCGGGCCGCCCGGGGGGCGACCGCCTGGCCGTCGTCGTAGAACGGCACCACGCAGGCCACGATCATGTAGCCCAGTACACTCAGCCCGAAGTGCCCCATGCCGTACAGGATGGTGTCTAGCGTGGACAGGTGCAGGTCCGAGGTCTCGTTCGATGCGCAATCAGTCACAACGGCTACTCCGAAGTCGCCAGCAGCTCTTCAGGGCGGAAGAAGGTGGCTTGCAGGTGTGTAGAGTTGGCGTAGTACGCCAGCATGATGTCGCCCTGGCGGCGCGGCAGCAGGCACGGGTAGGCCCCGCCCGACACGAAGCGCGGCTCGGTCCAAGTCCCACCCGCGTCGGCGCTGGTGGTCAGGTAGATGCCGCCGCAGGCCGCATGCTCCAGGTAGCGATCGTGATACGCCAGGACGAGCAACTCCTCGCCTGTGTCAGTGGTCGTGTCCAGCAACGCCGGACAGAGCCCATGCAGCGGCGTCGGCCCGAACCGCCATGTTCGCCCGCCGTCCTCCGACACCGACCGATACAGCGGGTAGTCCGGCTTGTAGGTGCGTGACATCGCCACCAGGCGGCCGTCAGGCAGCTCGGCGACCGAGGTCTCGTTGATCCCCCGTACGCCCTGCCCCGGCGCCAGTTCCGCCTCATAGGCAATGAACGCAAACTCCCCCCAGGTTTGTCCCTCATCGCGCGACCGCAGGAGCGCCGGGGCCGACAGGCCGGACGCCGTCTCGGCCACCATGCCATAGTGGTTCAGCAGCAGCGATCCGTCGCGCAGGCGCTTGATGCCACCATAGCAGGCCGGGGCCGCGATCGGCGTCGGCAGCACCTGCGGCGCCGACCACGTTTCGCCCCGGTCCGACGAGCGGGTCGTCAGCAGGCGCGTGCGCCAGGTCGTCGCGTCGTCCTCGTCGTGGTCGGGGCTCACCTGGTAGAAGACGAGCAGCACGTCTCCGCTCGCCAGCAGCGGGGCCGGGCACTCGATGTAGTCATGCTGCTTCGGGTCGCCATGGATGGGACGGAGCGTGTCCTCGGGCCAGGTCTCGCCACCGTCGCGCGACCGCAGGCACACGATCTCGTCGTCCAGATTCGTCCAGGGGTCGTTGCCGTCGAGCGTGCTGGTGCGGAAGGCGCACAGCAGCTCGTCGCCGCCCAGGTCCACAAGGCTGGCGTACATCGCGCTGCGGCCTGGCGGGGCCTGGCAGAGGGTGACGTGGCGCATGGGCTCCTGCGATGGCGAGATGAACGGCTTTGCCTCACCCCCGACCCCTCTCCCTCGCCCGCCGTAG